>NZ_JBJURL010000069.1:0-23243 GCF_046097905.1 Pseudarthrobacter sp. NKDBFgelt
CAGGGTTGCGGGGGCGGGCGCCGCCGGGCTGGTGGGCGCGGGAGCCGGGGCCGGCTCGGCAGGTTCCTCTTCGACGATGGAGGGGGAGCTGTAGGTGACGGTGAACGGTGCGGAGGCGCTCGCCGTCGCCGTTGCGGCCCGGACGGTGACGGTGGGCTCGGCTGATTCAGGCATCACCAGTTCAGCCGTGAAGTAGCCGGAGGCGCTGGTTTTGAAAGCGGCGCTGGTGGTTCCCGCGCTGACTGTCCCAGAGGTCTTCTTGGGGAACCCGGTTCCGGTGACGGTCACGGAGGTGCCGGCAGGGCCGGTGTTCGGGCTGAGGGTGATGGCTGCCATCGCGGCGTGCGCCGGGGCCGCGCCGGCGGGCAGCGCCCAGGCCAGCAGCACGGCGAAACACAGGATGTATCTGAACAGCTTCACTGGACCTCCAGGTGGTGTGCTGCCGCACCTTGGGTGGAAAGGGCGACGGCGGGGACGGGCGCACAAAGAAGGAGGTGACCGGAGTGATCCCCCTTTTCCAGTCTGAATGCCGCCTGGGCAGCGCAGTGGAGATTCCGGCTCAGGATCCGCCTAGTTTTGACCCACTTTTTGCGCACCAGCGTGTCCGGTGGTCCTGCGGAGGACCAGGTGGGGCGTCCGGACAACGCGCCCCGGTGGCAGCGTCCCTTCCACCCGGTCCACGGCGCGGTCAACGGCTGCGGCCGCAAGGAGCGGGGCGTCCTGGCTGATGGAGGAAAGCTGGACGTAGCTCAGCCTGGCGAAGTGGCTGTCGTCGTAGCCGAGCACGGAGATGTCCGCCGGAATGCTGATGCCCGCAGCGCGGAAGCTCTCCATGATTCCGAGGGCCGATCTGTCGTTGAAGGCGATCACGGCCGTGGGCAGGTCCGCCTGGAGAATCTGCCCGGCCCGCATGCCGGTTTCCTCATCCGGCCCGCCGGCCACAAACACGGGCTCCAGGCCGTGCCGGAGCATTTCCGTGCGGTACGCCTCCCGGCGCTGGTCCGAGGAGACGGCTGTGCCGCCGTCCACGTGGGTGATCCGGCGGTGGCCCAGGCAAGCCAGGTGGTCAACGGCTATCCGGATGCCGGCGTAATCGTCGCTGCTGACCGAATCCACGAGGTCGCCCACATCCTCGCGCAGGAGGCTCACCACCGGCACCCGGCGTGCATGCAGTGCCAGGTCCTCGGGGCTGAGGGTCGGGGCGATGATGATCAGGGCTTCGGCACCGACGTCCAGCAGTGTTTCAATGGCCCGGGCCTCGGGCCTGCCGGTGGCCACGGCGCTCAGCGCTATCTCATAACCCCTGGCCGAGGCTTCGGCGTACGCGGCATCCACAATTTCCGCATGGAAGGGCTGTGAACTGGCGAAGATGAGGCCCAGGAGCTTGGTCCGGCTGCTCCGGAGGAGCCGCGCCCGCGAGTCCGCGCGGTAGCCCAATTCTCGGGCCGCCTCCAGGACTTTTTGCCGGGTTGATTCTGCGGCGCCGGGTGCACCCCGCATCACGATGGACACCAGGGCGCGGGAAACACCTGCCGCCTTGGCAACGTCCATCAGGGTGGGGCGGCGCTGCAGTTCCGTCATATCTCCTCCTGGGAGTAACAGTCTATAGAACGATCTAGACCTGACGTAAACCGCATGTCATCATAGTTCGACTAGAACGATCTAGACGACAACGTCAGGAGTAATTATGGGTTACCTTCAGCATCCGGTCAGTGAAGACCGTCCGGTCCGTATCGGCCTGATCGGCGCGGGCTGGATTGGAAGTTTCCATGCCGAGTCGGTAGCGCTGCGCATCCCCGGCGCCCGGCTGGAGGCAATCGCTGACCCGGCCCTGCCCGCTGTTGAAGCACTGGCCGGCCGCCTGGGCGTTGCCAAGATCAGTACGGACCCCGCAGACGTGCTGGAGGATCCCGACGTCGACGCTGTCCTGATTTCCGCGCCGGCCCGGTTTCATTCCGGGCTCATCGCGGCGGCAGCCCGGGCAGGGAAGCACGCCTTCTGCGAAAAACCGGGCGGCCGCACGGTGGAGGAGCTCGATGAGGCCCTGAAGGCAGCTGATGCCGCGGGCGTGGTGGTCCAGTTCGGCTTCAACCGGCGCTTTGCGGACGGCTTCGCCGCTGCCCGCAAGCTGATCGACGACGGCGCCGTGGGAACACCGCAGCTGTTGCGCTCCCTGACCCGCGATCCGGGCACCGCGGACGGGATTGCCGATCCCGGGCGGATTCCGCCCGGCACCATCTTCCTGGAAACCCTCATCCACGATTTCGACACCCTCAACTGGCTCAACCCGGGCGCTGTTCCGGTCAGCGTGTATGCCGTGGCTGACGCGCTGGTGGCTCCGGGGGCAAAAGACGGTGGATTGCTGGATACCGCAGTGGTCACCGTGACGTACAGCAACGGGGCCATCGCCGTGGCCGAGGCGAACTTCAACGCGCTCTACGGCTATGACGTGCGCGGGGAAGTTTTCGGCTCCGCGGGGATGGTGACGGCGGGAGGGCCACAGGAAACCAGCGCCACGAGCTACACCGCTGCCGGCATCGGTTCGGCCACCGTCCGGCGGAATGTGGATCTCTTCCACGACGCCTATACGGCTGAACTCGCCCACTTTGTGGACTCCGTCAAGGCCGGCCGTGACGGCACTGAGGTTCCTGCCGCCCAGGCCCCTGGCGGCACCGATGCGCGGAACGCCCTGGCCGTAGCCCTTGCCGCCTTCCGTTCGGCCGAAACGGGCCTGCCGGTTGATGTTGCAGCGGTTGCCGTCCTGAGTCCGGCAGAACCTGCACGGCACCTCGTGGGCAATAAAGCATGAGCTTCCGGCTGGCCGTGTGCGCCGAGACGGTCTACGGCGAACTGCCGTTGATCGAGCGGGTCAAGAGGATCCAAGGGCAAGGCTTTGAGGTGGAGCTGTGGGATACCCGTGGGCGGGACATTGCGGCCCTGGCAGCTACGGGAGCGCGGTTCTCTTCGATGACCGGCTATTTTGGCGGCAGCCTTACGGACCCCCGCAGCGCCCACGAGGTGCTGGCGTCTGCGGAGAAGCTGATCCCTGCCGCGCTGGAACTCGGCATCGAGCGGATGGTGGTGCATCCGGCGGAGCTCGGGGAGGGCGGCCGAGCTGTCCGCCCCATGCACCGGTCAACAGGGGAGATGTGGATGGCCGGCCGGAGCACCCTCGAACGCCTGGGGGTCCTGGGTGAAAAGTACGGTGTGACCTTCGCGCTGGAGAACCTGAACACCGTCCTGGACCACCCCGGCATTCCCTTGGCCCGGGCCAAAGACACCCTGGCGTTGGTCTCGGCGGTTGACCACCCCAACGCCAGGATGATGCTGGACCTCTACCATGCCCAGATCGGCGAGGGGAACCTGATCGAACTTATCCGGGCGGCACTGCCCTGGGTGGGGGAGATCCAGGTGGCCGACGTCCCGGGCCGTTGTGAGCCCGGCACCGGGGAAATCAACTACCGCGCAGTTGCAGCCGCCCTCCGCGAAGCCGGCTATACAGGAGTGGTCGGCCTCGAAGCGTCTGCCGCCGGGGGAGCGGGCCTGGAAGCGGGGGACGCCGCCCTTGCGGCTTTCCGCGCGGCCTTTGAAAGCTAGCCAGGCTCATTGCCTCTCAGGAATCAGCCGGCTGAGCCTGGGATCCTGTTAGTGCTGACCGAGTAGATGTTTTCGTGGACGCGGCTGAATCCCTCGGCGAGGAGGCGGGACGGGTCGTAGTTGTCCGGGATGAGGACGGCAGCGACCACGCCTGACACTCCGGTCCTGACGAGCTCCTGGCGGGAGTCTGTGGCCTGGCCGCACCCGGTGGTCCATTGGGTGGGCCGGTCTTCCGGGATGACGGTCAGGCAGGTGGAGGTTGCATCCCGCGTTTGCCCGACGAAGTACCGAATGCCATCAGCTGTGGCGAGGAGCCGAGTGGTGTGGCCTTCACCAGGGAGCGGCGGAATGCCTTCGGGAAGGGCGTCGGCCGGCGTGGCTTCGCGGTCCAGCGCGCTGATGTGCGGAGGCGTTGGCGCCGGCGGACTGAGCAGCACACCGGCCGCCAGCGCAGTGCCGATTGCGGTAATGATGATGGCTTGCCGTTTCAGAGCGCTGCCCCCTCAGGCTTTGGTGCATTGAGCCTACCCGAGCGGATGCAGCGGTTTGAACCGCCCGGCAGCGGTGCCGGCAGCCAGTGCCGCCCGGGGAGGTACTCATCCCCGGGGCGCGTAGCCAGCGCCCAGGTAAACGGGTAACAACTACCGGCGGTTCAGAGCCTAAGCTTGATCATGGATGCGATTCCGTCCCTGGTCCTGGTCTTCGGTGTAGCTTTCGTGTGGCTGGGTTTGACGGTGATCGTCCTCCTCCGGTTGCGCCGCCGCCGGAGGGGATCGTCGCTGGTGGCCACGGCCGCCGCCCCTCCCGCCGGCAGTGCCGGCACCCACTCCCGCAAGCACTGGCGGCTCGCCCACCCGCTCACGGGCAGTGCCCCGGCAGGACGGCACAGGGGCGGGAAGGCCCGCGGGTAGCGTTTTCCGGCCACTCACCAAACGTCCGGCGTCCGACGGCGGCGCCCGGCGCCGGGATCCTGTTGCCGTGCGGCGGCGGGGGACGGGAGCGAGGCATCCGCATCCGGAAGGGTCAGGACCGCTGTGGTTCCCTTGCCGCGGCTGCTGGACAGGCTGATGGTTCCCCGATGGTTCTCGACGATGGATTTGGTGATCGCCAGCCCCAGGCCCGCACCGGGAATAACGGAGGAGTGGGCATTGGCTGCCCGGAAGAAACGGGTGAAAGCCTGGGCCAGATCATCCTCGGTCATTCCGATCCCGGTGTCAGTGACTTCGCACCTGAGGCTTTGTCCGGTGGCGCCGATCCGGATGGTGACGGTTCCGCCCTCCGGCGTGTACTTGATGGCGCTGGACACCAGGTTGTCGATCGCCTGGCCAAGGCGGTCGGGGTCGAACCGGCCTGTGGCAGGACCGGATGATTCCAGTTCAAGGGTGATGCCGGCGGCCGTGGCATGCGGCTGTGCCGCCTCGATGCTGGTGGCGGCAACGTCGTTGAGGTCCGCCGGACGGGGAGCGATGGTCAACGATCCGGACGCGATGGTCAGCAGGTCACCGACGAGGGTCAGCAGCCGCCGGGCGTTCCGTTTGGCAACGGTCAGGCACTCTTCCAGTCCAGGTTCAAGGCCGTCGTCGTCAAGGGCCAGATCCAGGTAACCCAGGATGGACGTCAGCGGCGTCCTCAGCTCGTGGGAGACGTTGGCCAGGAATTCGTCCTTCGCGGAGAGCGCCGTCACTAGGGCTGTAACGTCCGTGAACGCCAGGACCGCGCCTGAGTTCCCTCCGGCGGACGTCTTTGTGAGACGGCAGGTCACGGAGTAGGCACGCTGGGTGGTTCCGCTGCCCACCCAGACCAGTTCGTCCGTGAAAGGTTCACCCCGGGCGGCGCGCGTGCGGGGGTGCCGTTCGGGGGGAAGCCGGTGTTTCCTGTCCACGCCGTAGACAGGCAGGTCCGTCACGTTGCCGGGAGTGGGTTCACTGCCGATGGCATCCGCGAGGCGGCTGCCAAGGTGCCGGTTCACCAGTACTGCCTGGCCTTGGCCGTCGAGGGCGCACACACCCACGCTGACAGTGTCCATCACCGTGTTCAGCAGCTGTTCGCGGTCCTCACTGGCCGCCAGCAGGTCCCGGAGGTCCGCTTCCTGCTTTTGCAGCAGGCGCCGCTGCATGGCGATCCCGTTGGCAACCCCGAACGCGGTGAGCGCGATCGCCCCCAGGATGACCGGCAGGAGCACCACCCGGATGGAGGAGGCGCTGGTGAATCCGGTGCCGAGGAGGACAGGCGGCACCGCCACGCTGAGGATGGTGGCAAGAACGGCCATGGCAACACCTGTCCGGCGCAGGCCCACAGCCAGCCAGACGACCGGAAAAACAAGCAGGAAGCTCAGGACGGTGAGGTGTTGGCCGCCCGCTTCGCGGGACAACCCGATGGCAAGGCAGTCCAGGAACGGAATCACGAAGACGGCCCGTGCCGGAAGGCGTTCCCAGGGCACCACGGCGCTGGCCGTGAGCAGCACCAAGTGCGCCGCCAAGCTGTAGAGGAATGGCCCGGGCCACTCGAACCCGGGGTGCAGAAGGGCCACCAGGACCGTCACAAGCAGCATCGTGATTGACAGGGGAAGCTGAAACATCACTGTCCGGCCGCGGGGGCCCAGCGTCGGAAGTACCGGTCCGTCGATTCGAAAAGCATGGTTCCCCCCAAGCCAATGGCCAGACTGCTGCCTGCGCCCCGTTAGTGTTCCCGGCCGCCGTCGGAATCAGCAGTTGCCAGCCACTCGCTGAACGTCTGGCGTCCGACGGCGGCACCTGGCGCCGGGACCAGCGCACCGCTGCGCATTGCCTTCCCCATCGAGCCGGGCATCACTGCCTCAAGGATCCTTTTGCGCTGGCCGGTTTTGGCGAGGTAGGCGCGGACCAGGTCCGCGAGTTGTTCGGTCCGGGGCCCGCCCAGGTCTGGGACCCTTCCCTGGGGTCCTGACTCTGCTGCGGTCACCAAGGCCTCAGCCACCTCCCGGGCAGCCACGGGCTGGGTGAACATCTTGGGAACGCTGACCACTGGACCCACAGTCCCGATCTTCACCGCCAGGGGCACGAACTCGTGGAACTGTGTGGACCGCAGCAGGGTCCATGGAATGCCGCCGTGCCGGACCTCGTCTTCCTGCACCAGCTTCCCGGCGTAGAGGCCGGACGTTGAACCGTCGATCCCCACAATGGAGAGCGCCACGTGGTGCTTGACCCCCGCCTGCTTTTCGGCTGCCAGCAGGTTCTGGGTGGCGTTGGTGAAGAAGTCGACGGCCTTTTTGGTGGACGTGGTCTGGATGCCGGAGACGTCGATGACTGCTTCCACCCCCTGGAGGGCCTGCGCGAGGCCGCGGCCGTTCACCAGGTCCACGCCTTCCGCCCGGCTCATGCTGGACACCTCATGGCCGCGTGCTTTTGCCACCTCCACCACGTGGCGGCCAACAGTACCGGTTCCCCCTGCGACGGCAATCCTCATGCAGCAAATCCTATGCCCGTTAGGGGCAGGAGTGTCAGCGCGGCGTGGTACCGGTGGCTGCCGGTATTCGGCGGCCGCTGCTGAGCGCCGTCTTGATGTTGACCTTTGAGGCGTAGGAGATGGAGCCGTACTGGAAAAGCCGGACTGCCAGGAAGAACATCAATACTGCTCCGATGTAGAGGATGGCCAGGACGATAGCTGTTTCCACTACTGACAGGGATCCCAAACCATTGCGGAGGAGCGCGGTGACGGGGGCGGAGAACGGGAAGTAGGTGAAGACCTGCACGATCAGTGACTGCGGGTTGGAGAAAATCAATGACACTGCGTAGAAGGGGATGAAGATCAGCGCGATCATTACGGCCATGTAGTTACCGGCCTCCTTGACCGTGGGCATGATGGCCCCGATCGCAACCAGTGTGTTGGTGAACAGGGCGAAGCCGCCCACCAGGATCAGGAAGCCGGTGATCATGGGTGCCGGTTCGAACACAAGTGCCTCGAGGTCCAGGTCCGGGATGTTGATCTGCTCGCGGAAGAAGAGGTAGCCGATGACCACCGGCGAGGCGAAGATGACCATCTGCAGCAGGCCAATGGCGAAGAGTGCAAGGACCTTGCCGCTGATGAGTGTGGTGGGCTTCAAGGTGGTCAGGATCATTTCGGTCACCCGGTTCTCCTTTTCCTCCAGCGTGGAGCTCAACATCTGCCCGCCGAGAAGAATAATCAGCCCGTAAAAAATGACCAGGAAAAACAGCGGCGGCACGGCCGAGTTGAAGCCGCCGGATTCCACGCCGTCGCGGTAGGTCTTCATATCGATGGTGGCATCAGTGCTGGCCAGGGCGGAGAGTTCGGCGGAGCCGATGCGGGTGTTGACCGCCTGCGTCAGCATGGCCTGCGCGACGGCGGAGTACTTGTTGTTCTCAAACAGGCCCTGGTCTGCCCCGTAGACCTTGACGGTTTCGGTGGCAGGGTCTGCGGGAAAGTCGAAGAAGGCATCAATGCTGCCGGACTGGACCGCGGCCACGCCCTCGTCCGCGGAAGCCGCCGTCGTTGCCCCAAAAACCGCAGCCTGCCCGGGACTGATGAGCCCTGACGCGTCTGTGTAGGAGATGGTGAATTCGGCGCTTTTTTGGGCGTTGGCCGCGGAATCGGTAGCGGTGTTGGACGCAAAAAGGAGGCCGAACACCACAGCCATGATGAACGGTACGGCAAGGGTGCCGGCCCAGAAGCGCTTCTTGCCGATGGTGCGGAAGAACTCGAAGGTAACCACGGTGCTGAGGTTGTGCTGTGCCATGCCTCTTATGCCTCTGCCATCTGGAGCGCGGCCGCATCGGCCCTGTTCTGGTCGCCGTAAACGCGGATGAAGATCTCCTCCAGGGAAATCTTGGTGGTGGTGAAGGACCGGACAGACACACTGGCGGCAACCAGTTCCCGGAGGATGTCTGCCTCGTCCGCGTCATCGGCGATGGACAGTTCGGAGTAGTTCGTCTCATTCACGGTGACCGTATACCTCGGCGAAGAAGGGACCGGGCCGGAATGTTTCAGCCGGACGATTCGGCCGCCGTACTGGTTCTGGATGTCGTCGATGGTTCCGTACGCTTCGGCGGTTCCGTTCTTGAGCAGGATGACCCGGTCGCAGAGGCGTTCCACCTCCTCCATCTGGTGGGTGACCATCACCACGGTGGCGCCCTTGGTCTTTTGCCCGTCGATGATGTCCATCAGGAGGCGCCTGTTGACGGGGTCAAAGCCCTTGGTGGGTTCATCCAGGATCAGCAGCTCGGGATCATTCATGATGGTGACGCCCAGCTGAACTTTCTGCTGCTGGCCGCCGGACAGTTTGTCCAGCTGTACGCCTGCCTTGTCCGCCAGGGCGACCCGCTCGAGGTACTCCAGGGACCAGGTTTTGGCAGCGTGCCGGTCCAGGCCCTTGAGCCGGCCGAAGTAGGTCATGACGTCGATGACCTTTTCCTTCTTGTACAGGCCGCGCTCCTCCGGGAGGTAGCCGAGCCGGCCCCCGTCCTCGGGCCGGAATGGCTTGCCGTCTATGTGCAGGGTTCCCGCGGTGGGCTGGTAGATGCCCAAGAGGGCCCGGATGGTGGTGGTTTTGCCAGACCCGTTGCTGCCCAGGAAGCCGAACGTCTCGCCCCGCTCCACGTCGAAGGACAAATCGCGGATGACAGTCTTGTCCCCGAAATCCATCCTGAACTGATCGATATGGACGAGTGCTTCGCTCATGGCTGTTTCCCCAAAAGTGCCGGTAAGTGTCTTCCGAGTTTATCGAGGGGTACCGAATGAGGCTCGCTCTCAAGGATGACACTGGGGGCAGGGATATCGCTGCCTGGTTGGCCCCACGGCCGGTGAGAGAGGAGGGCCGGCGGCTATTTTGCGGAACCACGCTGTTCCGCCGCCTCCGCCGCCGGCCCTGGCCTGTTGCCGGGCCCAGACCCCAGCTGCTGCTGCCTTACGCTTCAGGCCCCTCTCCCAACAGTGTGCGGCGGACGGATCAAGGACCGGCGAGGATTGCCTCAAGATCAACCAAGGACCGGCTCTGTTTCCTTGCGAACCTACCCCAGGGTGCGGTCCTTCGAAGTCGATAGGAAGCAAATCTGAAAAATACTTCCGATAACGGAACCGAAGGGCCGCTGACCGGACTCTGATCCTGTTTTCCGCAATATATTGCGATTTGACGAACGGTGGGGCATCCTCTCCTAGGGGAGCGCACAAATCAGCAATATTTTGCGGAAGGAAATTATGGACGACGTTCAGGCGATCGGAGCCAGCATCCGGCGCGCCCGTAAAGAGGCCGGCGTTACCCAGGGCACGCTGGCCGATCTGATCGGCACGTCCTCGCGCACCATCCATGCCATTGAAACCGGGACGGGCAACCCGTCACTGGGCACGGTGGCCGCTGCGGCCAACGCGGTTGGACTCCACCTCCGGGCCGCTGGTGACTGAGGACCTGCAGCGCCTGAAGTTCGTCCGCGGCGCAGACGTGTACAAGGCGGGCGTCCTGGCCGGGCGCCTCTCCCGCACGGACCGCGGCAGCGTGGCCTTCTCCTACACTGCCGAATACCTTGCTGCCGGCTCACGCCCGGTGGCAACGACACTGCCCCCTGCCGGGGACCCCGTGGAATCACCCAGCGGTGCGCTGCCGGCCTTCTTCTCGGGGCTCTTGCCGGAGGGCCACCGGCTCACCGTGCTCAAGGACGCCGTGAAGACGAGCCTGGGTGATGAGCTAAGCCTCCTCCTGGCCGTGGGCGCAGACATGCCGGGCGACGTGCAGGTTGTCCCGGCCGGCGAACTTTTGGTGGAGCAGCGGCCGCTGGCGGATACGTCCCGCCCCGAGGACCTGGATTTCGCCTACCTTGCAGACGCGGTGGATCCGCACGGACTGCCGGGCGTGCAGCACAAGGCAAGCGCCTCAATGATGACCACCCCGCTGGCGCTTGCCAACCGCCGTTACCTGCTCAAGCTGGATCCGCCCAGCTATCCGCATCTTGTCCTGAACGAGGCAGCCCACCTCACCGGCGCCAAAGCCCTGAAGATTCCTGTGGCCAGGCACAGCGTGGTTACCGACAAGCGCGGCATGCCCGGGCTGCTGGTGGAGCGGTTTGACCGTGCCCACTCCGACGGCCTGGTGCGCCTGGCCCTCGAGGACGCAGCGCAGGTGATGAACCTGCCGCCGGCGTCGAAATACGCCGTCAGTTCCGAACAGCTGGTCCTGGCGCTGGCCGGCCTGTGCAAGGCAAGGGCCGTGGCCGTGCGCAACCTCTACCTGCAGTTCGTCTTCGCCTGGCTCACCGGCAACGGGGACCTGCACGCCAAGAACGCCGCCGTCCTCGCCGGCAGGAACGGAAGCTGGGCTGTAGCCCCGATGTACGACATCCCCTGCACCCTGCTCTACGGTGATGACACCATGGCGCTTCCCCTCGCCGGCAAGGTCAAGGGACTCAAGGCCAGGCACTGGCAGGAGTTCGCGGCCGCCATTGGGCTGCTTCCCCGGGCAGCGGCAGCAGCCAACGCCCTGGCCCTTACCGCAGCCGAGGGAATCCGGCTGGACGCCCTGCCCTTCACGGGATCTCCCCTCAACGGCGCCCGGCGGGAGCTGCGGTTCCGCCGGGACCAGCTGACGTCCTGACTTCGCCGGCGCTTCTCTTCAAAACAGGGCTCACAGTATCGATTGACTTTCGATAGGTAGTAGCTGAAACTCGATATATGAAAATAACCCGCCTGGCAGTCACCGCCCTCCGGATGGTCCTTGTGGTGGCCTTCCTCCTGCTGCTCCTGTTCCAGGTCATGTCCATCCCCGGCCAGTTCGCGCACATGGCGCAGGAGAATCCGGACCGTGCCAATCTTCAGTGGCCCCTCACCATCTTCTTCATCCTGGAGGTGGCCTGCGTCCAGGTGGTGATCGTGGGCACCTGGAAGCTGCTGACGCTGGTCAAGCGCGACCGGATCTTCAGCAACGGAGCCCTGGTGTGGGTGGATGCCATTGTCTGGGCCATCGCCGCCGGCTGGACGATGCTCGCGGCGCTCTCCGCCGTCGTCGTCCTCAATGCCGACGATCCCGGACTCCCGCTCCTGCTGTTCCTGATCCTGGTGGCCGGTGCCGCCCTGGGCCTGGTGGTGGTAGTGCTGCGCGCCCTGCTCCGGCAGGCCGCCGACCTCCGGGCGGACATGGAAGCGGTGATCTGATGCCCATTGTGGTGCGCATCGACGTCGAACTGGCCAGGCAGAAGATGAGTGTGGGGGAGTTCGCCGAGCGTGTGGGCCTGACGCCCGCCAATGTGGCCGTGCTGAAAAACGGCCGCGCCAAGGCGGTACGCTTCAGCACCCTCGAAGCCATGTGCCGGGTGCTGAACTGCCAGCCCGGTGACCTCCTCGAGTTCGTGGAGGACGAACGTTAGGTGCCAGTGAGTGGGCGTTGCTCGTGCCGGGCAGGGCGGGGGCCAAGTGGGGGAGCTGGAAACCTTGACATGGCGGGCGGTCCGGAACCTACTCTGGAAGTGCTCAGGCAGTGGGCTATCCCGGTTCCCAAGGGAGCGACATGGCACACGACAAGAACCAACCCCAGGAAAGTACCGGACCTGAGCCTGCGCCCGAGCGGGAACCCGAACCGGCGCCGGAACAGGAGACGGAGCCGGGGCCAGAGCAGGAGTTCGAGCCACAGCCTGGGCAGCCGGAGTCTGAGCCGGGGGAAATTCCTGCCGGCCAATGGGAGGACCCGCCCAGGCCCCCGACCCCCAGCGGCTTCAATCCTGACTACTGGCCCAAGTACTGACTAGAGTCCGCTGCCCGCCGGCGGCGCGCCACTGGTGTCCTTGCAGCCTGCGCAGCAGCCGCCGGCAACCCGACTGCTCTCCAGCCCGGCATTGGTGCCGCCCGTGGCCGGAACCGTGCAGCATACATCGCCGCGCCAGGCCTCGATGCCTTCCCGGACGGCGAGGGCGGCGATCACCAGCGCGGCGGCAGCGTCTGCCCACCACCAGCCCACCGTGGCGTTCAGCAGCAGGCCGGCCAGGAGCACGGCCGACAGGTAGGTGCAAAGCAGCGTCTGCTTGGAGTCGGCCACCGCAGTTTTGGACCCCAGTTCGCGGCCGGCCCGGCGCTGCAGCCAGGACAATACCGGCATGATGGCCAGGCTTAAGGCTGCGATGACGATGCCCGGCACTGAATGCCCGGCCCCTTCCCCGACGGTCAGGGACCGGATGGCCTCGGCGGAAACAAAGGCGGCGAGGGCAAAGAAGGACAGGGCGATGATTCTCAGTGTCAGGTGCTCGCGCCGTTCCGGATCCTTCGAGGCGAACTGCCAGGACAGCGCGACGGCGGAGGCAACCTCGATCACCGAGTCCAGGCCGAAACCGATCAGGGCTGCCGAGCCGGCCACGCCACCGGCCCAGAGGGCAACCACCGCCTCAATGACGTTGTAGGTGATGGTGGCAGCGGCGAAGAAGCGGATGCGGCGGGAGAGGACCGCGCGGCGTTCCGGGGCCGGCGAAATCTGGAGGTCCGTCACGCCTGGCATGTCCCGTCCGGTGCGCAGCACGCCGGATCGACGGCCAGCACTACGCCCAGCAGGTCGCGGATGGCGTGCCCCAGCCGTTCGTCCGCCAGTTCGTACCTGGTCCGCCTGCCGTCCGGCACTCCCACTACCAGGCCGCAGCCGCGCAGGCATGCCAGGTGGTTGGACATGCTCTGCCGGGACACGCTAAGGGCGTCGGCCAGGTCTGAAGGGTATGCGCCGCCGTCGGCAAGGGCGAGGAGGATCCGGGCGCGGGTCGGGTCTGACACCGCGTAGCCGAACCGGGCCAGGACCGGGGCATGCGTGAGGGTCTCCATGGGCCCCAGAGTACAGCGTCCCCTGTATTCAGGAGAAGCTGTACTCCCGGGCATGGCCCGTGGCGGGCTGTCAGCAAACCGGGAGTGCAGCTACCCGTCTATTCGGATACAGCTGCACTCGCAGTCCGTGGACATCAGGAAGAAAGAGAAGTGTGCGGCTGGCGCCCTGGCCCGACGATTGGGCTCTTCGGGTGCCGTTGCCTGGGGCGCCTATGCGGCGATCAGTGCCGGTGCGTGTGCCCTGCGGGCGGCAGTCCGCGGAGCCAGGACGCTGATGGTGCAGGGCGCCTGCTGCGGATCGATCTTGGCCGGCAGGTGGTGCGTTTCGGACGACGCATGGAGCATTTCCAGCGCTTCCTGGTCCACCCGCGCATGCGAGATATCCAATTCCACGCCCAGGCCTTCACGTAAGGAATTGGCGCGCTTGACTACTACATACAGTGCGTTGACGCTGTGGACGGTGACATGCCCCTTTGCAATCACCTGTGCCCTGGCGTGGTCGAGATCTACACGGACAACAATGTTCAGCTTGGAATTCAAGTTGTAAAGCCTTCCCCGGCATTGGCTGCGACGCTGCAGCTTCTTGCTTATGGCCGTTTGCATCAGCCTCATTCAGAGTAGGGACATAATGTGATCCACGCAACATGAAGGTGTTTATTACACCGTTTGGGGTTCCCGGTTTTCCTTTTCCTCGGGCCCGGCCGGGTGGATCATGTAGCCATGGGCAAGCGCGCAGGTGGAAGCCTTGGCGACGCCGGCGGCGTCAACGCCACGGGCCGGCGGGAACAGCCGGAGCCACCGGGCCAGCCGGACCATGTGGTGGTGTTCGTCCACGGCATGGGCCGCGCCCTCAAAGGCGGCACCCTCCAGGAATGGGCCCAGCCGCTGATGCTGAGCCTGCACGATCTCTCCCTGGACCTGGTCCCCGACACCACCCAGCCGCACCTGGTCATCACCAAGGCGAATGCGGTGGGCGACCCGCCTGAGGTGCTGGTCAAGGTCCTCCGCGGCGCCGCGGACGGCACCCCGGACTATCTCACTGTGCTGATGACAGAGGCGTCCTGGGGCAGGGACTTCGAGCCGGCGTCGGCCGCGTCCACGTACTCCTGGGCACTGCGGACCGCCCTGCGCGTGTACCTGCGCTCCCTCCAGCTGATCAAGTGGAACCTGTATCCCGGCCGGCAAAGGAACTTCAGGTGGTTCGGGGCCTGGCTGCGGCAACTGGTCCTGACCTCGCTGGCCGCCTTTGCCGGGTTCTTCATCCTTCTGGCGGTGCTGGTGGTGCTGCTGCTGATCATCGGCCTGGCATGGATTCCGGGTCCGGGCCGGTGGATCGGCAAGCTCGTTTCCCTGTTTGCCGACTTCCTGGGCGATCCGCAGGTGTGGAAGCGTAAGCCCCTGCAGGCGGCGGCGATGCGGCAGCGGGTGGTGGACACGCTCCAGCGCTGGGACAACTGCCCGGAAACAGAGGTCACCGTGGTGGCGCACAGCCAGGGTGCCGCCATCACCGGGCAGGTCCTGTTCCAGAACCAGGCCCGCGCCACCAACTTCGTCAGCGTGGGCAGCGGGCTGGACTTGCTGGGGTACGCGCAGTGGGGCGGCGGAGCAGGCGAGGACCCGGTGACGGACTGGCTGGCCAACCCTCAGCGGCCGCGCTGGATCAACGTCTGGGGGAAGTTCGACTTTGTGCCTGCCGGGCCCATCTCCACCCACGCCAACGGGCCGCTTCCCGTCTTCGGCAAGATCTACGCCCGGGACAGCGAGGGTGACGGCGGCCCGGGACCCGAGGAACATCCCGTGTACAACAGGTCCGCCCTCATCTATGACCACATTGTCTACTCCAAGAACCGAGTGGAGGTGCTGGACCCGCTGGCACGGCTGATCCTGGATCCGCCGCAGCCAGCTTCCGCCGGGCTCGCCTTGAGGATGCTCGACGGCGACCGGCGGCTCCGCCCGCACCGCGTCATGGTGAAGAGCCTGGGAGTGACGCGGCTGCTGGCAGTCCTCACCTCGGGACTCAGCGCGCCGGCTGCGCTGGCCTGGCTGGGATCGCAGGAGTGGGCGCGGAACCTGGCCGCGTGCGGGGCGCCCGGGGAAGGTCCGGACCCGTGGTGGTCCGCCTGGCTGTGCTCGGGGCCCACCTACCACTGGGCGCACTGGCAGGACTGGGGCGTGCTGGCTGCGGCGACGGCGGTGTTTGCCGGCGTACTGGTGGGGCTCCTGAACGGGCCGGTGTGGGGAGTGCTGCACAACCGGCTCCAGCGGATGCGCCGTCCGTCCTTCACGCAATCGAGCGATCCCACCGGCAACCCGCCCGCCAACCCGTGGTGGTGCGTGGCGTGGTACCTGCTGATCGTCACCGTGGTGGCCGTGGCCGTGCCCTTCCTGCTGGCATGGCCGGACCTGCCGTGGGTGGTGGTTGTTGTACTGGTGGTGGCGCTGTGGGCCTTGTGCTTCACGCGCACCAGCATCACCGGACTGCCCGCACGGACCGTTCTCCAGGAGGCGCAGCCTGTGGCACCCGCGCAGCCTGTGGCACCCGGGCCGGCGGCCGACGTCGTACGCAACTTACCGCCCGCCGTCGAACGCGGCGAACAGCCAATGGCTCACCCCACTGCTTCGGAAAGCCTTCCGGCTAACACCGTGACCGGCGCCGCTGACCAGCGCTCGCGCTCCGGCTCATAGGAGATGACGACGGCGGTGTCGCTGTCCCGGGCTTCGTCCATGGCAAGCAGTAAAGCGTCCTCCACATGCCGGGCGAATTCCAGCCGCTCGGCCAGCGAGCCCCGCAGCTCGTCGTCGTCAATAAGCACGTGGCCCTTGCCGTCCACGATGACCTTCAGCGAATAGCCCTGGTCCTCCTGGAGGGACCCGCGGGTGGATGAAATTTCGGTGACTCTGTCTGCCCGGACCAGCCCGTTGCCGAGCGTTCGGATCCACACTTCACCCATCGAATGACCTCCCCTTTCGTACGGGCGCGGATCAGCGCCCCATAAGGCGAACGCTACTCTTCCGCGGGGCGTTTGTGACCCCCGGATTTGCGTGCTCCCGAACCCGCAGCGCGGGCACGTACGGCGCTGCGTAATGACGCCCGGAGTCAGCGCGCAGCAGCAGTCCCTGCGCACTGACACGGGGCCTCAGTCCGCCGGGACGGCGTGCTGCCTTGGCGGCCGGGGACCTTCGGCACTTCCCTGCGGCGTTGGGCTGCGGCACCCTGAGCGCAGGCCGCAGGATTCAACTGTGCCGGCCGTTTACTGGCTCCGGGAGATTGCATGGCTGACAAGACGGTGACGAGCCGCGGCGGCAATGTTGGCTCTGTCCTGGTTAACGCCGCGATGATGTGGGGAATCAACGTCTGGCCGGGTTGGCAGGTGGTGCCCTTCCTGACCTCGGATATGAACCGCGTGCTCGGCATCATCAACGCGTCACTGACCGCAGGCATCGTGGCGAACCTCGTCTTCGTGGTGATCCGCAACAGGGGCGTCATGGCCTTGGGGAACCTGGTGGTCCTGGGAATAGGGCTTGCCGCCACCCTCCGCCTGTGGGAGGTCTTCCCCTTCGACTTCGGGGACAGCTGGTCGGGTTGGCCCGTGGTGGTGCGGGTGCTGCTGGGGCTGGGAATCGTGGGTTCGATCATTGGTGCGATCGTGGAAATCGCGGCCCTGTTCAGTTCCCTGTCAGGCTCCCGGCAGAGGGCCCGCAGGTAGGTCCCTGCTAATCCGAGGCAGGCTGCACCTGGCTGCTGCGCGGGGTGGACGCCGACACCGTGGACCGGACGTCGATGGCGTCACGGGCCCGGCCATAAAATAAATCTGATGACTTCCCCCGATGACCCCCAGCCCTTCAGCCTGCGCGGCATCGCGGTGGCAGCGTTCGGGCCCACGCTGCTCTACGGAATCGGCACTGGCGCCATCCTGCCGGTGGTGGCCCTGACCGCCCGGGATCTGGGAGCGTCGGTGGCTGTGGCCGCCCTGATCGTCACCCTGATCGGGCTGGGTTCCTGGTTCTTCAACCTGCCCGCCTCCCTGGTCACGCTCAAATTCGGGGAGCGCTGGTCAATCGTGGGCGCCGCCGTCGCGGCCGGCCTCGCGCTCGCGGCCGCCGGGCTGACGTCGCTGGTTCCCGACGGGCTGTGGCTGCTCGCTGCGGCGATGGCCGTCGTCGGAATGTCAGGTGCGGTGTTTGGCTTGGCCCGGCAGAAATACCTCACCGAGGCCGTGCCCGTGGAGTTCCGGGCGCGGGCGCTGTCCACCCTGGGCGGGGTGAACCGGATCGGCGTGTTCATCGGGCCGTTCCTGGGCGCGGCCGTGATGCAGTTCGCCGGCATCAGCGGCGCCTACTGGGTGGGGGTGGTGGCCATGGCGGCTGCCGCGCTGCTGTCACTCACCATTCCGGACCTGGCCGTTGCTCCAGCGCCCGACGGCGGACACAAGGGTCCGGAGCCCACGCTGCGGAGCGTCGCGGTGTCCCACGCGGGTGTATTCCTCAGCCTGGGAGTGGGCATCCTGCTGCTCAGCGCGCTGCGCTCGTCCCGGCAGGTGGTCATCCCGCTGTGGGCGGACCACCTGGGCATGGACGCCACCTCGGCCTCCCTGATCTACGGGCTTTCCGGGGCCATCGACATGTTGGTGTTCTATCCCGCGGGCAAGCTCATGGACCGGAGAGGCCGGCAGTTTGTGGCCGTCCCCTCCACGCTGATCATGGGGATAGCGCTGCTGCTGATCCCTCTCACGGGATCCTTTGTGGGGCTGCTGCTGGCTGCGCTCCTGATCGGGTTTGGCAACGGGATCAGTTCCGGGCTGGTGATGACCCTCGGGGCGGACTTTTCGCCGGACCGTGGCCGCGGTCAGTTCCTGGGGCTGTGGCGGTTCATGGCCGATGCCGGGTCCACCGCCGGTCCAGTGCTCCTCTCCGGGGTGACCGCCGTTGCCACCCTGGGCGCAGGGGTCTCAGCCACCGGCATCCTGGGCTTTGCGGCGGCGGCCGTGTTCGCCGTCGTTATTCCCCGCCTGAAGCACCGACGCAACTACTAGGGATATCCTCAACAGATGAGTGAACGGGGCGTGAGCACTCGGACAAGTCCGTTGCGGAAAGCCATGTGGTGGCTGCAGGACTACCTTTATGCCGCGGGATGGCAGGTCCGCGGAGTGTTGTCGCGGGTCCAGCCAGGGTCCTTCCACCAGGGCCACCGGCGGCCTGTGGTGATCATTCCTGGTGTCTACGAAAACTGGCAGTTCATGATGCCGCTGATCCAGTGCATCCACGACGCCGGCCATCCCGTCCACGTGGTCACGGTGCTGCAGCGGAACAAACTTGAGGTGCCCGTGGCGGCGCGGATGGTGGCCCAACACATCGAGGAAGCGGGGCTGCAGGACGCTGCGATCGTGGCGCACAGCAAGGGAGGCCTGATCGGCAAGTACACCATGCTGATGCTGGACCCCGAGGAGCGGATCGACCGGATGGTCACCGTGTGCACGCCGTTTTCGGGATCGCGCTACGCCAGGTACATGCTGCTGCCCACCCTGAGGATCTTCTCACCCCGCAACGCCCTGACGCTGGAGCTCGCCCGCGAAGAGGCCATCAACAGCCGCATCACCTCCATCTACGGCCCGTTCGATCCGCACATCCCGGAGGGCAGCGTCCTTCCCGGTGCCACCAACATCGAGCTGCCCGCTGCCGGGCACTTCATGATCTTGGGTGATCCTGAGACGGCGCGGATCATCGTTGAGCAGCTGAACCCCGACGAGCCGTGACCCCTGGTGCAGGCGACTCGGGTGTAGGTGGCTCCGGCCCTGAACGCCGAGCCGGTTCCGACGGCGGCTCCCGTCCGGGGCCCGACGGCGGCGGCGCCCGCCACTCTGGCCAGGAGCGGGCCGTTCCGGCGGAGCCCGACCACTCACCCTCCAGCAACGCGGTGGAACGGCGGCAAAGCCGGTGGGCCACCGTCCTGGCGGTGCTGCAGCGGGTGCTGTACCTGGTGGTGACTGTCGCGGTCGGCTGGGCTGTGTACTTTTTCCTTCTGTCGCGGCTCTCCCGCGGCCCTGACCAGGCGTGGGTATTCCTGCCGGTCTGGCTGATCCTGGCCTACGCGCTGCTGCCGCGCGTCCATAAGATCCTGAGCAGCCTCTACATCCCGGACTACTTCATTGGCAGGGCCAGGACGGGCGACGGCGTCCTTGGCGATCCCGTCAACCTCGCCGTGGTGGGGACGCAGGAGGAGCTGCGCCGGGCCATGCGCACCGCCGGCTGGGTGGAGGCCGACCCCATCACCCCGGCCACGGCCTGGCACACCCTCACCTCCACTGTGCTGGGCCGCAGCTATCCGGCCGCCCCCGTCAGCTCGCTCTACGTGTTCGGCAACCGGCAGGATCTTGCATTTCAGCGCGAGATCGACGGAAATCCGCGCAAGCGGCACCACGTCCGGTTCTGGAAGTGCCCGCCCGGATGGATGCTGCCCGGCGGCCTGTCCGTGGACTGGGTGGGCGCCGGAACGTACGACCGGAGCGTCGGCCTGTCCCTGTTCACCTTCCAGATCACGCACAAGATCGCCGACCGCACGGACGAGGAGCGCGATTTCATTATCGCCACGCTGCAGGCAGCCGACGCGGTGGAGTCGGTCCACGTCATCCTCAACTACTCCAGCGGATACCACCACCGCAACGGCGGCGGCGACGCCATCCGAACCGACGGGCACCTGCCCATCATTGATTTGTACGAGCCGGGACGGCCGGGCGTGGTGGGGTCCTAGGGTGCGTCCGAATAGGACTTCCTATTTGACCCCGAGCCACAGGTTTATGTGGCGTCGGCTTACGGCTTGACGCAGGCTGTGGGATAGCGCTTACCGGCGTCTGACCTGCTGCTTTATTCTTGCGCGAACCTTGATCGAATCCCTTATCAGGTCCTGAGATTTGCCTTGCAGAGTGGTCCTCAGATCCACAAACACACACGCAAAGTCTGAGGGGACACACCATGAAGAACAGCACTCTGATCAAAGGCACCGCAGCCATCGCAGTAGGCGCAGCACTGCTGCTGGGCGGCGGCGGAACCCTGGCCGCCTGGAACGACGCAGCCACGGCGACGCCTGGAACCATCGTTGCCGGCAATCTCGATATCGAGCCTGGTGCAGCCTCTTGGTATGTCGACGGTACGAGGATCGACGATATCTCTACCTATAGGGTTGTCCCGGGGGACGTACTCACCTTTACTCAGGTACTCGACGTGACGTTGGCTGGCGACAAAATGGCCGCCAGTGTATCTGCCTCTAATATCAACCCTGCGAACGGATTTGGCGACACCGTTAAGGTGACTGGCCCCAAGCTGGAGGTGGATGGAGTTGAGGTAGCCAATTTCCTCAAGACATCGAAGACCGTAACGGCCACCATCACGTTCGAGTTCCTCTCAGCTACGTCCGGTCAGACGGCTGTAAACGAGACTTATAACTTCAACGGCGTTACTTTCACCTTGGCTCAGGAAATTCCGGCAGCCACGGCCACACAGCCGTAGTCTGAAGCAGGCGCGGCCGGGGCTGGACGGCCACCTGTTCACCACGACCGCAAACCACGGCCAGGAGGACTCAATGCGCAGCAAGCGCACACTGCAGGCGGCGGGCATTATCGGCGCGGCAGTGATCCTGGGCCTCCTGGCAGTCCAGGGCACCTACGCCCTCTGGAGCGCTACCGCAGTAGCAGCGCCGGGGACCGTCTCCTCCGCTTCCTTCACGGTCAATCTCACTGCTACGCCGTCCGGGCAGGCCACCACCATGACCCTCCCGGACGGCAAGCCGGCCAACCTGATTCTGACGCCGGCCGCGGCCCTGCTGCCCGGAACCTCCGTCTACGGCGGGGTGGTTGTCACCAACAGCACCGATGCCGGCGGAACGTTCAACACGGTCGCCACGGTAGGGCAGCCCGCAGTGGCGAATCTGTCCGGCGGGACACTCTCCCAGTACGTGACCGTCAGCGGGAAGGCCGCAGCCTCGGCAACAGACTGCAGCACCGCCAGCGGATACGCACCTTTGGGCACCCCCGGACTCGCATCACCAGCAGTTCCCAAGTCCGGTTCCACCGTGTTGTGTTTCCAGGTGACCCTCAGCCCATCAGCCCCGTCCACCGTGAAAGGACAAGCAGTGGCCATCACCCTTCCGCTCACCGTTCGCCAACTCTGCGGGGTCCCCGGTGGCTGCTGACCTGACTGAACGCCCGCTGGCCCACGCCGCCGCTGCGGTTCCGGACGCGCCCAAGGCCGCATCGCCGTCGTACTCGAAGAAAGGGAGCGCCGGCGCCCAGGCGCTTGCCGTTGTGGGACGCATGGCAAGCCTGGCTGCAATGCTCATTGCGCTGTTCGCGGCATTGGTCCTGATCGTGGTGCCGTTGGCGACGGGATCGCACACGTATACCGTGCTCACCAACTCCATGGCACCCAAATTTCCGCCCGGCACTTTCCTGGTGATGAAGCCGGCGCCTTTCGGGGAGCTCAAGTACGGGGACGTCATCACGTTCCAGCTCTACTCCGGAAGGCCGGAGGTGGAAACCCACCGGATTGTGGGCTTCGGGGCCACCCAGGCCGGCGAGAAGACACTCATCACCAGGGGCGACAACAACGGCGCCAACGATGCCGCTCCGGTCCGTGAGATCCAGGTCAAGGGCAAGCTGGTTTACGCCGTTCCCCAGGTCGGGTTCGTTGCCAACGCACTTGGCAATGCCGACCGCAGCCTTTGGAGCACTCTCGCCGCCATAGGACTTATCGGACACGGCTCCATCCTGGTCTTCAAGTCTGTGCGCGGATCGCGCAAGCAGGCCGCAGTGGCTGAGGCCGGGTAATGCGGCGTTTTCTCGGCCTGCCGGGCGCATCCGCCGCCGTAGGAGCTTTTGTAGTCACGGTGCTGCTGGGCTTTGGCGTGCCTACAGCGTCTGCGCTGTGGCAACAAAGCGCGACGGCGACCATGACCGTCACCGCGGCAGCGAACTGGCCCGGTTCTGCGTTCCAGCAGTTCGCCTGCTCAAGGATGGACAACGCGGATAAAACGGTTGCCCTCAACTATGTCCTGCCCGAGGCTCCCGCGTCGCTCACCCTTTCCGCCAAGAGGCCGGACGGGTCATACGGACCGCCCTATACGGTGGCGGGCGCCGGTGCTTCGGGAAGCATCATCCTCACTGAGAACTCACAAATCATCGCGGAGAACCGTGCGATGAGCCTGCTGACGGTGAGGGCAACGGCGACCTTTTCAAACGGCACAGCGGCGTCCGCTGAAGTAGCTTTGAGGCTGGATGTCGGCACTAACAACGGCAAGATCTACTGCGCGTAGCCATCGGCGCGTCCCAGGCGGTCCTTGCCCGTAGCCATAAACACCCCCGGGGGTATACGATGGCGAAGTACCCACCAGCAGGAGCAACCGCCTGAGGAGGCACCATGAGCTATACGCACACCATCACCGTTCCGCTTGCCTGGGACGAGGCGCTGCAGCAGACCAAGGACGCCCTGGCCGAGCAGGGTTTCGGCATCCTTTCGGAGATCAACGTCCGCGCCACCTTTGAGGCGAAGCTGGGTGCTGACGCGGCCGCAGCCGTTGGCGACTACATCATCCTCGGCGCCTGCAACCCCAATCTGGCCAGCCGTGCCCTCGCAGCCGAGCCGGACATGGGTGCCCTGCTGCCCTGCAACGTTGTGGTCCGCCGCAGCACCGACGCCGGCGAAACCACCATTCAGGCGATCGATCCGCAAACCATGGTGCAGCTCAGTGACAACCCGGCGGTCAAGGAAGTAGCGGACGACGCCGACACGCGTCTCCGCGCGGCCCTCGCCAGCCTTGGTGGCAGCGTCAGCGCGGGCGGCAGCGCCGGCCCGGCGAACTGAGACGCGTGACCGGCGGC
>NZ_JBJURL010000006.1:0-95025 GCF_046097905.1 Pseudarthrobacter sp. NKDBFgelt
CCCTGCAAAGCTGCGAGCGTCCGGGGCAGGGTGGTTGTCAGGGCGTGGGACTCGGCCAACAGGGCACCGGCGGCACGGTCACCGATCACCAGTGCACACCCGACCTCGGCCACCAGGCTCCGGTCCTGCGCCGTGGCCTCATACGGCGAGGACGGCGGACCGTTCAACAGGCTCGTGGCGGCCGCGAGCACCTGAACCGCCTGCGCCTTCAACGCCGCCAGCTTCGCCTCCGACCGGGCCACCCCGGCAAGGACATCCAACGCCCCATCAGCAACCCGCTGCAACGGATCATCATCAATGCTGCCTACGCACCCGCCAGCACCAGCACCAGCACCAGGCTCAGCGACACCAAGACCAGAAACAGACGTGCCGGAAGCAGCAGTACCGCCGCCCGCGAGCACCGCCGCAAAAGCAGCCACCGAAGCGTCAACCACCGCCTCCGCCTCCACCACCGCCGAATTGCCTTCCATGAATCCATCCTCATGGGAGGGTCTGACATTTAACGGTCAGGCAGCCAAGAGCACTACCCCAGCGGCGTTACCCACTCGCCCCGGCGCAGGACTCCTGCAAGATCCAGGTCCCGGTCGACAATGACGAGGTCAGCCTGCATGCCGGCGTGGAGGTCGCCCACGTGCGACGACATTCCCAGTACGGAGGCAGGCACGGCCGTCGCCGCGCGGACGGCATCCTGCAGGGGGACACCTGCTGCCACCGTGGACCGGACAACGTCCAGCAAGGTAGCGGTTCCGCCGGCAATTGCCCCAGTGTTGTCCACCCTCGCCACGCCCTGGTTCACCGTGACAGCCAGCGTACCCAGGCGGTACTGGCCATCCTGCAGTCCAGTGGCGGCCATCGAGTCGGTCACCAGTGCAATGTTTTCCGCCCCCACCAGCTCGAACACCATCTTGACCGTCTCAGGGGCCAGATGAACTCCGTCCGCGATCAGCTCCACCACGGCGTTGCCGGCATGGGCCGCGCTGATGCTGGCCGCTACCGGGCCGGGAGAGCGGTGGTGCAAGCTGGGCATCGCATTGAACAGGTGCGTGACGGTTGGGCGTATCCGTCCGGTGGAATTCCCTGGCCCAGCCAGTCCTGTGGCTGCCTGGTCCAGGAAGGAAGCAGCGGTGCGGTGGTCTGCCGCAGTGTGGCCCAGGGATGGAATGATCCCCCGCGCAGTGAGCATTTCCACCAGGGCCGCAGCGCCAGGGAGCTCGGCCGCCAGCGTCATGGACACCAGCGAGGGTCCGGCGGCCTCAAACAGCTTGGCCACAAGTCCTGCATCCGGCCCACGCAACAGCTCGGGATCATGCGCGCCGCATTGTCCCGAAGCGAGGAAGGGGCCCTCCAGGTGGGAACCAGCGATCAGCCCTTCGTCAGCCAAGTCCCGCAGGACTGTGACGTTCCGGACCAGGTTTTCGGGCGATCCCGTGACCAGGCTTGCCAGCAGTGTGGTGGTTCCACGGCTGTGCAGATAGCTTGCCGCTAACCGGGCACCGTCGGCGGATCCTTCGGAGAAGTCCGATCCCAGCGCCCCATGGCAATGCAGGTCCACCAGCCCGGGCATCAGGATGCGCCCGGCCGCCTCAGGTAAGGCACCTTCAGTCCCGCCTAAGCCCAATACGGGAAATTCCGACGCCGGACCAGCGTAGGTGATCACGCCGCCGTCGATCCCTACTACACCATCGGGGACGTCCATGCTTCCGGTGACGATGCGGCCGCGAAGTATCAAGCCACTGCCCACTGCCACTCCCGCCGTCAGCCGAAAAGAGGAAGCCCGGACGGGCCGCCGCTTCGGATTATGCCACGCAGGCCAGCGACGGTTACGTTCCCGCTGTCGCCATGAGGCAACCAGCTCGGCATCGGTGGCAACAGGCACTCATTGACAGGCTCTTCTCGCGCGCGGCAACTGAGGTTGCCTACAGGGTGGGCGGCCGGATGCCGTTGCGCACCACTGCCGGCGGGCAGGTCCTGCTGGCCTATGCCGGCCCCGAACTGAAGGCGGAGATCCTTGCCCAGCCTGCCCCCACCAAGCGGGGCGTCGGCGACGTTTCCGCTGCTGAACTGCGCGCTGCGCTGGCGGGCGTCAAAAGTCCGGCGCCGCCGTCGTCCGCCTGACCCAGCCGTCCCGGACGATCTACGTCGCAGCCCCCAATCCACGGAGCCGACAGCGGAGCGGTGGCCGCGCTCTCCGTTGTGGTTCCCGGCCCGCCGCCGCACGTGCAATATCCCCGGGGAGCCCCTTGAAAGTTACAGCCCCGTTATGTCCGGCGGCGGCCAAACCCCTTAAGCTAATAAACACTAAGTATGCTTCCTATCTCTAAAGGGGTTGTACCAATGCGAAAAGTACCTGCGCTTGGATTGATGACGGCAGCAATGTTGGCCCTTGCAGGCTGCACGGGCGGTGGCGGTGAAGCTGCGAGCCCCTCGGCTTCGGAAACACCCTCACCAACGGCGGAGGCAAAGGTGTACAGCGAGGACGAGCTCCGCGAGTTGATCTCCGGCATGACGGACGACGACGGCAACGAGCTCATGCTGTACTCCAAGGAGCAGGTGGACCAGGGCGGCAACATCGCCAACCTCCTCCTGAGCACCGCGACCATTGACCCTGAAGACTGCAAGGACATCGCCACCGCGGGACTGCTGGACACCGTGGAGAGCGGCGAGATCGCCGTCGCGCTCTCCGAAGGCGACCAGCCGCGGACGCTGTCCGCACAGTCCGGCAGCGAGGGGCCGGACGCCGTCGAGGTCCTGGACGAGATCAGCGGCAAGATGGACCAGTGCGCCAACTTCTCGGTCCAGGCACTGGGGCAGACTTACGAGGTGACCAGCGAGGAGGTCCAGGCGGACACCGACGCTGAAAAGACCTTCGCCACCCTCAGCTCGCGCAGCGGCGATAACCAGCAGAAGCTGATGCAGGTCTCCGCTGCCGAGGGCACGCTGCTGGTGGTTGCCACCAAGAGCGGTGCCAACCTGGGTGATCCGGACCAGAAGGAACTTGAGGACCTTATCAACGAGGTGCTGGAGAAGGCCGACGGCGGAAGCGCCACGTCCAGCCCGACGTCCACCAGCACATCCGGTTCCACGAGCACGTCGTCGCCGAGCGGGTCGGCCTCGCCGTCCGAGACGGAGAGCGAGCCGGAAGAAACCGGGATGACCTCGCCTTCGCCGACGGCGTCGAGCTAGTTACTGCACGTCTCTGGGAAGGCGGGTGGACCTTGGGTCCACCCGCCTTCCTGTATTACAGCCCGGGCCCGCTCACGTGGAGACAGGGTGGTGGCGCCCCTCCGCGGGGGCCCGTCCCGGCCGGTGCACCACTCCGGCCAGGCGGCGCGCCAACTCCGGACCGGAGACCGAGGCGTCCACCTTCTCGAAGCTCCCGTACTCGGGCAGCTCGCGATAGGCGCGGGCGAAAGCAGCCAGGTCCTCCAGCGTCTCGGCATCCGTGCCGCGGGCGGCGATGCGCCGATGCGCAACGGCCGGGTCCACGTCCAGGTGCACCACGGCGTCAGCGGCAGGGAGTGCACCGAGCAGCCAGGGAAGCAGACGGCCGCGAGGCAGCCCCTTCGTGGCGCGCAGGGCCAGCTGGCAGTACAGGTGCCGGTCCATCACCACCAGGCCGTCAGCCCGGCTGGCCCGCAGGTGGTTCACCAGCACGTTCCACACCCGGAACGCGGTCTCCAGGGCATCGGCAACGCGGGGCGGCAGCCGGAAGCCCAGCCTGGTGCCCAGGACTGACATGCTGCGCCGGCCCGCGTGGTTGTTCAACAGCGTGGCCGTGCCTCCGTCGGCACGGATGGATGACACCAGGGCCTGGGCGGCCGTGGACTTCCCGGAACCGTCGATTCCGGTCAGGACAATAAGCAAGTGGCCTCCTTCCGCCATGGGGTTTAACGCAGGGTGTGCCGTGGAAGTCCCGGCTGAGTCCCAATTCACAGGTTCACCGCCCATTTCACAGGTCCAGGCCGGCGTTTCATAGTCCGGGCTGCGGGAAAAGCCAGGGCCGGCGCTTCCTGCTGCCGGGCAGCGCCAGCCCGTAGGCTGTAGTGCGGTGCGGGGACAACCCCGGCCGAACGCCGCAGTTCCCGAGCGAAAGGCAGAACCATGACTGCTAGCAATGACGAGCCGCAGAACGCCGCAGACCTTCGGGGGCCGGGTGATCCGGACGAAGCCAAGGAGCCCAAGCAGGCCCCGCAGAGCGGCCAGCATCCGGAACTGCCGGGTGCCAGCAATATCCGCGAGGAGCAGCAGGGCCACGCCGCCGGGACCGTCCCCGCGTCCTACTCCGGCAGCGGCGACCCGTCCCAGAGGGACAAACCGGAGGATGCCCTGGAGGAACCGGGAACCTGGGACGACGAGGTCTGATGCACCAATGATTGCCCGCGTCGACGTGGAACAGGCAGCACGAAGGACCGCCGGCCTCACCCGGCTGACGCCTGTCCTGGAAGGCGACCCCGGAGACTTTCCCGGCCCGGTGTGGTTCAAATGCGAATTTATGCAGCACACGGGAACCTTCAAGGTCCGGGGCGCCCTGAACCGCGTCCTCGCTGCCAGGGAACGCGGTGAGCTGAAACCGGAGGTTGGCGTCGTGGTTGCCTCCGGAGGCAACGCCGGCCTGGCCAATGCCTACGCGGCTGTGCAGGTTGGTGTGCCCGCAACGGTGTTTGTTCCCGCCGCCGCCCCTGCAGTGAAGGTCCGCAAGCTGAAAGCCATCGGAGCGACGGTGGTTCAGGGCGGCGCCGAGTACGCGGACGCATACCAGGCGGCCGTCGGGCATGCCCGGGAAGCCGGCGCCGTCTATTGCCACGCCTATGACCAGCCCGAAATTGCCGCCGGCGCCGGAACCGTGGGACTGGAACTTCTCGACCAGGTGGGCGGGGTGGACACCGTGCTGGTTGCAGTGGGAGGAGGCGGCCTGATGGCAGGAATCGCCGCAGCCGTGGAGGGCAGGGCCAAGGTGGTGGCCGTGGAGCCGGAATCGGCTCCCACGCTGAACGCTGCGCTGGCGGCCGGACAACCGGTGGACGTCCCGGTGGCAGGAATTGCGGCAGACTCCCTTGGTGCCCGCCGCATCGGCGACATCGGCTTCTCCGTGGCGGTCCGCGCCGGCGTCGAAAGCGTCCTGGTGTCCGACGCCGACATCATCGAAGCGCGTAGGAAGCTGTGGGACGGCTACCGGATCGTCGTGGAGCACGGCGCGGCCGCGGCCTATGCCGCGCTTACTTCCGGCGCCTACACGCAGGGCGTGGGCGAACGGGTGGCGGTCATACTGTGCGGGGCGAACACGGACCCGGCCACCCTCAAGTAGCCGGGTCCGCTGGCAGAGTGCCTGTCTGTGGCAGGAATCAGCTGCAGAACTGGCTGTACGTGCTGCCGGCTTCCTCGTAGTCTGCCGTCAGTTCGGCGAGCTTGTCCTCGTCCGGAGTCTCTTTTGCCTGCTCGTCCGTGTATTCGATGATCGACTCAAGCGCACCCTTGAGGTCGTCCGAGGCAACGGCGTGGATGGGCCGGATTTGGTTGGCCAGGCGGTTCATGCCGGTCTTGCCGGCGTTGTTGGCCGGGTTCGACACAACGGACTGGATCCGCTCGCAGGTTTCCGCGGTGGTGAGCTGGTTCGAGGCGGTGCAGGCCGTTGCGGAGACAACGAGGCCGGCGGCGATCAGGGCTGTGGCGAATTTCTTCATGGATCCCTCAGTAGTTGATTGAGGTTTCGATTGTAAGCAGAATCCTGAACAGTACGCCGGTCCCCGGCGCTGCCCCCTCCACTGTGAAGGGGGCACCGGGCTCTGGCGGGGCTTTCGTGGGGGAGCTTAAAATGGGATCACCATCGTGCGGAGCTGCCGCAGATTGGGCCCCGCGCATCAGCCCAATTCCAGGAACCTATTATGCGCAAAACAGTACGACGCCGTGCCGTTGGTGGATTTATCGCACTTCTGGCCTTACTGCTGCCCACGGCAGTGCCGGCAGGCGCATCCACTCCTTCCAAAGACGATGTCATAGTCCTCCGCGGGGCCACTTCCGCCGAAGGCATTGCGGCGGGCGGGGGAACAACCTTCTACGCCGGCGAACTGCTTACTGGCGATATCTTCCGCGGCGACATCCATGATGGAAAGGCCAAGCGCTTTATCGACGTGCCCGAAGGCCGGATGGCTGTCGGCATGAAGGCGGATACCCGTAACGACCTGCTGTTTGTCGCAGGCGGTAGCACTGGCAAGGCGTACGTCTACAACACTGACACCCGCAAGCAGGTCAAGGAGTATGACCTGGCTCCCGGCTTCATTAATGACGTCACACTCAGCAGCGACGGCGCCTGGTTTACCAATTCGGCCACTCCCGAGCTCTATTTCGTCCCTGTGAGCCGGCGGGGCGAGCTGGGGGGAGCAGCGGATGTAGAGACGCTGAAAGTGGGCGGTGAGGCGGGCAAACCCCTGCAACCCGGCCAGTTCGGGTTCAACGGCATCGCAGCAGCCGACGATGACGACGTCCTGATTGTGGCCCACACACAAAACCAGGCCCTCTATGCCGTGGATCCGGACTCGGGAAAGAGCAGCAGGATCAAGGGGCCGGACCTGGAGTTCGTCGATGGCATCCTGGTCAAGGACCGCACTGTATGGGCGGTCCAGAATATGGCTAACCAGGTCAGCCGCCTCAAACTCTCCGAGAACTTCTCTTCCTTCAGGGTTAAGGACGTCATCACCAGCAAGCACTTCAACATTCCGACGACGGTGGCCAGGTTCGGGGACACGCTCGCCGCGGTCAACGCCAAGTTCGGACAGCAGCCACCACCAACCCAGTATGAAGCAGTCCTGGTCCCGGCCTGGGACTAGGACTGGGGCGCCGGTTGTTGTGCGTCACTAGTGGAGGTTTTGCCCGCCAGGACGCTGCCGCTCCTGCAGGCGGCTGCGTGCCGGCCCCGCGGCAACGCCGGCACGAACTGAACGCAACGGAACAATATCTCCCATTTAGCCCCGTCAAACCCTTGACCAGACTTGTAAAGCGCTGATAGAAGTTAAGGGCAGAAAACGGTTTCCGCCGCATCCCAAACCCACCCCTCCTTCGTGACGGGCGGCCTTTCGGGTTGGGGTGAAACGTTCCAAACTGTCGTGCGGCAGACTCAGCTGCCGCCGCATCAAAGGAGATGTTCTTTGGCTTATCCCTCGAAATGTTCCCCCACGCTCCGTCCAGGTTCGCGGTCCGGCCGCGCCTGGAAAGCCGCCCCCTTAGCGGCGGCTGCTTCCCTCACCGTCGCCGCGCTGGCGTTCACCGGCGTACCGCTCGCGCAGGCCAACCCCAGCACCGCACCCGGGCAGTCCGGTAAGGCAGAGTTGAAGCGCCAGGTGGAGAACCTGGACCGGGCACCTGTCGCCGTGCTTACGGACCAAGGCGTCACGCTGGGCTGGCGCATGCTGGGCCTGGACCAGGACAGCGTGGGCTTCCACGTGATCCGCGACGGCGTCCAGCTCACCGAAGAGCCCATCCGCAACACCACCACATTCGTTGACCCGTCCGGAACCGCGGCCTCCACGTACGTCATCAAGACCGTGGGAAACGGCAACGGGCAGGACAAGCTCAGCGCGGAATTCACCCCGCTGGCCCAGAACTACTTGTCCATCAAGCTGGACAAGCCCGCCGACGGCGTCAGCAAGGATGGGAAGCCGTACACCTACTCGGCCAACGATTCCAGCGTTGCGGACCTCGACGGAGATGGCAGCTACGAAATCATCCAGCTTTGGAACCCCTCCAATGCGCAGGACAACTCCAAGTCCGGATTTACCGGCAACGTCTACGTGGACGCCTACAAGATGGATGGCACCAAGCTGTGGCGCATCGACCTGGGCCACAACATCCGCGCCGGCGCCCACTACACCCAGCTCCTGGCGTATGACTTCGACGGTGATGGCAAGGCCGAAGTGTCCATGAAGACGGCGGACGGCACCAGGGACGGGGCCGGAACCGTGATCGGCGACCCCGCAGCGGACTACCGCAACAGCGCCGGTTATGTCCTGTCCGGTCCGGAGTTCCTCACAGTGTTCAACGGAGCAACCGGCACCATCATGGATACGGTGGCCTACGATCCGCCGCGCGGCAACGTCTCCGCCTGGGGCGACGGGTACGGCAACCGCGTGGACCGATTCCTGGCCGGCGTCGCCTACCTCGACGGCGAAAAGCCGTCCATGATGTTCAGCCGCGGCTACTACACCCGCACCGTGCTGGTCACCTATGACCTGGTGGACGGCAAGCTGGTGAAGCGCTGGACCTTCGACTCGGACATTGCCGGCGCCGAATATAAGGGCCAGGGCAACCACAACCTCTCGGTCGCTGACGTGGACCAGGACGGCAAGGACGAGTTTGTCTTCGGCTCCATGACTATCGACGACGACGGCTCGGTCCTCTACAACACCAAGCTGGGCCACGGCGATGCGATGCACACCAGCGATTTTGACCCCTCCCGCCCCGGGCTGGAGGTCTTCGCCGTCCACGAGAGCATGAGCCAAAGCGGCAACCGTGGCGCCACCTTCCGCGACGCCGCCACCGGTGAGGTGCTCTGGAGCATCCCCGCCATCCGGGACACCGGCCGCGGTGCCGCCGGCGACATCGATCCCCGCTACGCCGGCGCTGAGGGCTGGGCGGTAGGCGGCGACGCCTCCTGGAACTCCCCGCGGGGCCAGCTGATGTCCGCCAAGGGCGAGCTGATTGCCGAGAGCATCCCCGCCGCCAACTTCCTGGCATGGTGGGACGGCGACCTGCTCCGCGAGATCGTCGACCACGACTTCGACGCAGCCGCCGGCGTGGGCGTGCCCACGATCTCGAAGTGGAACTGGGAAACGGAGTCCAGCGACAGGCTCCTCACTATCACCGGCGCACGCACCAACAACCACACCAAGGGCAACCCGTCCCTGCAGGCTGACCTGCTGGGTGACTGGCGCGAGGAGCTTGCCTTCCCGTCGTCGGACAGCACCGAGCTGCGGATCTACACCAGCACCTCGCCCACCGAGGTCCGGCTCCGCACCCTGATGCACGACACCGTCTACCGCACCGCAGTGGCCCGCGAGAACGTGGCCTACAACCAGCCGCCGCACCCGAGCTTCTTCATCGGCGAGGGCATGGAAACCCCGGCCGCGCCGTCGGTGGCCTACGCAGGCACCGGCAAGTAAGACGGCACATACGAACGGTTCTGCCCCGCACAAAAGCGCCGCCCGCCTCTGCAATGAGGCGGGCGGCGCTTTTTGTTGCGCTCTGGCTGGACCCGGTTAGTGCGTTCCGAGGTTTCCCCCGATGGGCGGCAGGCCGCCATCTCGACGGCGGTCGTCGCCCTCGCGCTCGGCCGCGCTCAGGTTCTCGCCCTCGGCCGTCTCGTCCGACTCGCCGCTCGTGTCCACCAGGCCGTTGGTCTGGTCGAACTGGTGTCCGATCCTGTCATCGCCCAAATCGGCGACCGAACCGGTGGAGCCGGCTGCCGCCGTCGTACCTGTAGTGGTATCGGTGGTGGTTGTGTCGGTAGGAATCGGTGTGACGGTGACCGGCTCTCCCGGAGTCGCTGGAGTTACCGTTTCGTCGGCAACCGCAGTTGTCTCCTTGTTGCCGCCTGCTGCCATGGCCGCTGCTGCGCCGGCTACTGCGGCAACGCCCAGGCCCGCGGCAACCTTGCTGGAGACGCCTGCCTTGCCGGAATCGCCCCGGGATCCGGCAGCATCCTCCACGCCCGGCGTGCCCGCCGGTGCGCCCGTGCTCACGCGGCCGCGCCAGGCGCCGCTGGCGTAACCCTCATCCTCGATGAATTCCTTGAACCGCTGCAGGTCAGCCTCGGCCTGGCGGTCAACCACGTTGAGCTTGTCGCCCACCTTTTCGATGATTCCTTCGGGCTCGTACTCCAGCGTCAGCCGAAGGGAAGTCTGCCCGCCACCCACGTCCTCGAACTCAACAGCGCCGGCGTTCGTGGCGCCGTCTGTAGCTGCCCAGGCGACCTTCCGGTCCGGGACCTGCTCAAGGATCTTCGCTTCCCACTGCCGGCGGATGCCGCCGATCTCAGCCACCCACTCCAGCCTGTCATCGCTGAGCTGGGTCACGCTCTTGACGCCGCCCATGAAGTGCGGGAACTCCTCGAACTGCGTCCACTGGTTGTAAGCCGTGCTTACCGGTACGTTCACCAGAATGCGTTTTTCCACCTTCGTGCTCATAACGTCTCCTTCGCTTTGTTACCGGAAGCCGATGGTTCAGTAAAAATCATCAGCATGCTTACCAATGTACCTGCTGGGCACGCCGGATTCCAGAGCGCACAGCTAGCGCAGGTGGTTGCCGATCAGCGCAAGGTTCTGGATCACGGCGAGCCCGAACTGGGAGGCGTCGTTGGTGGATACGGTGGGTGCCTCATCCACCGGCAGCAGCACGTGCGGCGGCTCGATCGTCCGCAGCGTGAAGGCCGACTCGTGGTTGAGGTGTTCCCCGCCCTCGGCGAAGCTCGTCCAGGCGCGGGCGGCCAGGTCCGGATCATCCAGCCGGGCGGCGGCGTAAGCGGTGAGCCGGCTGTGCGCCTGGGTGAGGTAGATGCCCTCCAGTGGCTGTCCCACGGCCGCCACCTGTTCCTCCTTCGTGCCCAGGAAGAGCCGGCAGTACTGCAGCCACGCGCGCTCGAAGTCCGGGTCCGGAACCAGGTCCACAAGCTCGCTGCAGATCTCCACCAGTCCGAACACGGCGCTCAGGTGGGACACCTGGAGAAGCTCACGGCCGGTGTCGAACCGGCCCTTATCCAGGTCGTAGAGCGCCTCGCCGGTGAGGAAGCCGTACTTGAGGGCGCCGATGTCCCCCATGGTGCCCAGGAGCCGGTCGCGTGAGCGGGGGTTGCCGGTGCGTTCCCAGTCGGTGAGCCAGGTGGCGGCGAGCGAGCCCCAGTCCGTTCCCAGGCCCACGCCCAGGGCTCCCCGGTTGGGCCGGTAGGTGTCGGCGTCGGGGCGGACCTTGCGCACTGGGTCCAGTCCCAGGAAATTCTGGTCGCTGTCCACCAGCTCGGTCAGCAGGTCCCCGGTCCGTTCATCCGCCGTCAGGTAGTAGTAGAACCGGCGGTAGGCGGGTGTGCTGATGCGGAGCTGCTTGGCGCTGCAGCCCCAGTGCTGGACGTTGTGCCGCGAACCGAGGCCGCGCCACGGGCCCAGGTGGTAGACGTCCACCTCGCCGGTGTGCCGGGTCATGGCCTCCGCAAACCGGAAGATGTCCGCCCGCCCGGAGCGCAGGTAGGAGTACCAGAGCCAGAGATCGGGGGAGAGCTCGGAGTTGTCCCACGCATAACCGCCTACGTCGTACCGCCACACGTGCCGGTCGTGGTCATAGGTGTGCATCACGTCGCCGTAGTTCCAGAACCCGTACCAGCGCCGCTGCTCCACCTGGCCGGCATAGAAGTCGAAGAGGAAGTCCAGATGGTCCTCCAGCTCGGCGCGTGCGGGGGTGCTGCGGTCCACCGGGTCCCAATCGCCGAATACGCCCACGGAGTGCAGGTACTCCGGGGTGGCCTGCAGCAGGGCGGGGGCGGAGGCGGCTGCGGCGTCGGCCGCAAGGCTCTCCGTTGCCGGCGTTCCGTCGTAGGCAAATAGGGTCAACTCATGGGTGCGGGCAATGCCGTGCGCGCTTCCGAAGCCGGGCTCGTAGTCCTCATAGGTGATTTCGAGGCCCTCAAGCTGTTCCTCGAACGTGTCCTGGCCCAGGCCGTCGTGGTAGAACCGCAGGTCCATGGGCTGGGCTTCAGGGGAATACAGCCACGCCGTCAGGGTGGCGTGGTCCGCAGCGGCGTCGCGGATATCCAGCTGGCCGGGGTGGGACTGCCAGAAGTCCTTGACGCCCACGCCGAAGCCGCCGCGGGTATCGGTCAGGGAGCAGAAACCGGCAGACCTGGTGCCGCCGGAAATCCCCACCCACGCCCGGCCTGACGCAGTCCGCTTGCGCAGTTCAAAGCCGTCGGCGCTGAGCTGGCTGAGCGTGTAGTCGTTCCAGGCCGGAATCAGGTGCAGCCGTTCGGACACCTCCGGGTTCCAGCCGGCCAGGGGTGGCGTGGCGCAGCCTTCCACCTGGGCCAGGCGGACGTCCTCCCCGGGGTCCCGGCGCAGGCCGGTGAGGCCGCGGACCGCCTCGGTGAGGAAGCCGCCGTCGGCCCCTGCTATCCGGACGTGCCTGTTGTGCAGCTCTGCCTGCAGCGGGACCGTGAAGCGCACGCCGAGCCCGGCCAGGAAGTCCCGGTCCGCGTCGCCGTCCCAGATGAAGGAGTGCACCATGCGGACGCTGCGGGCGTTGGCGTGGAAATAGAACCTCACCACGAAGGGCAGCCAGCTTTCCCTGCTGCTGTCCCTGCTGATTCCACTCTCCCGAGCGTCCGGGCGGTGCTGACCCTCCAGCCGCACCACGGCCCGCACGGGTCCGCTGTGTTCAAGCACGACGGCGGTGACCTCGCCGGTGAAGGCGTCCCGGCTGAAGGTTCCGGCGCCGTCGCCGCCCTGGTCATCAGCAAGGCCGTCCTGCAGGAGGCTCACCAGGCGGGCGTCCCGGGCCACTTCGACGCCCCCGCGCGTAAGGCTGCTGAAGAGGGTGGAGCCGCCGCGCTCGATCACCATCTGCAGGGCTCCGGTGTCCACCGTGAGGACCGTGCCGGTTTCGGTGACAGTGACGCTGGTACCGCCCGACGGCGGCTGGCTGGCCCCGCGGGGTGACGCGCCGCCGTCGGACACCACGTGGTAAACCTCCGACGGCGAGCTGGTGGCGGGAAGTGCGATGCCCGCCCATTTGAGGGAGCCGTCCGGCCAGGTGGCCAGGGGCCAGGCCTGGGAGGCGACGGTGCTGCCGCCGGCATCCGTGACGGAGAGGGCCTCCGCCCCCGCTACGGAACCGCGGGCGAAAGGCATGCCCCACGTGGTCCCGCCGCTGGATTCCGAAGGTGCCTGGCCGTCGATCCACCTGATGAGGGTGCTGTCCGTCATGTCATCCAATTCTGTTATTTCGCGTCCGCTAGGCGCAGCTGGCCCCGTCAGCAGGCGTGGTCCAGCTTACCGGAAAGCGGTTTCTGATTCGTTTCAAAATATGCGAGCCAGGGCAGGACCGCAAGGGGTGGCCGGGATTCGGAAGGTCTCCGGCGGGTCCTCAACACGCTGCACCCTCTGGCCGTGCCCTGGCTTCTGTGCTGGACTGATGGGTGCAGTGGGCACCACCCGCCGCCCCGGCTGGGGCGGCACGCATTCCGGAAACATGGCCTGCCGGCGCGGACCGGCTATTGGAAGGAAGACTCATGGCACCGTACAAAATCGGCTACTTCGTGGGGAGCCTGGCAACCGGCTCCATTAACAGGGTCCTGGCCAAGGCGTTGATCAAACTTGCTCCCGAGGACCTCGAGTTCACGGAGATCCCCATCAAGGACCTCCCCCTGTACAGCTACGACTACGACGCCGACTTCCCGCCGGAAGGCCGCGCCCTCAAGGAGGCCATCGAGGCGTCGGACGGCATCCTGTTCGTGTCCCCTGAATACAACCGCTCCATTCCCGGGGCCCTCAAGAACGCCATCGACTGGGGCTCGCGGCCCTGGGGAAGCAACTCCTTTGCCCGCAAGCCCACCGGCATCATCGGCGCTTCCGTGGGAAGTATCGGTACGGCGGTGATGCAGTCGTCCATGCGCAGCGTCCTGAGCTTCCTGGACGCGCCGCAGCTCAACGCACCGGAGGCTTACATCCACTTCGATGCCGCCGTGTTTGGCGACGACGGCGAGGTCAAGAATGAGGGGACTGCCAAGTTCCTGCGCCACTACATGGAGGAGTACTGCGCCTTCGTCCAGCGGGTCCTGGCGGCCAACGCACCCGGCCATATCGGCGACCTTGAGCCCGATACGGCCAAACTGACCCGTTAGGGTTTTTCGGAGGCCCGCCGTCCCAGCAACGGCGGGCATCCGAGCCTTAGTCCAGCGGCAGGGTTACCGTCACGCTGGTGCCTTGCCCGGGGGCGGAGCGGATGTCCACTATGCCGCCGGCTTCATGGACGGCTACTGACATGAGCCGGAGGCCGTAGCCGTGGTGGCGCCCGCAGGTGGCGGCTTCACTGTCAAAGCCCGTGCCGTCGTCGGCCACTACCAGGCGGATGCCGTGGTCCACGGCGGCGAGCTGGACGGTCAGGTGAGCCGCCCCGGAGTGCTTGTAAACGTTGGTCAGTGCCTCGCGTGCCGACTGGTAGAGAAGGGACGCGCAGTCCTTCGGTATCTCGATGCCCCAGTGCGGGGTGTCCCAGCGGACACTGGTTCCCCGGTGGCGGAGCGGGGCCGTGAGCCGGTCGATGCAGCCCGCCAGGCCCAATGCGTAGAAGTCGAGCGGATGCTGGTCGGTGAGCACGCCGTCCACCGCGGTGACTTCCCCGTCCAATGCTGTTCTGTTTCCCATTGTCTCCTGCTCCCCACAAGCTGGTTGGTCCATGACTTCAGCGTGGACCCGCAACTTCAGGGCACGGCAAGGTTTGCCGCAAGATCCGGTCAATTCCTGGCGCCGCGCGGAGTTCCACTACTCTGGCTGTTTAGCGCTCACCGGCTCCGGGCAGCCAGGGGCCCGGGTTCAGGTCGGTTGGCTTCCGCTGGGGAGCCGGGAAGCGGTGCATATGCCGTTGTGGTTGCAGGCCCTAATGTGGGGAACCGTGGCAGGAGCTGCCCTGGTCCTCGGCGCGGCAATGTCATGGCGCTGGAACCTGCCGAGCAAGCTGGTTTCCTCGATCATGTCCTTCGGCGCAGGTGTGCTGATCTCCGCCCTGGCTTTCGAGCTGGTGGGGGAGGCCGTGGAGGGCGGCGGCCTGTGGCCCACCGTGGCCGGGTTCCTGGCTGGCGCGGTGGTGTACGTGACTGCCAACATGATGCTGTCCCGGGCCGGTGCCAAGCACCGCAAACGTTCCGGCAACCAGCAGCCTTCTGAATCCGACAGCCCGGGCAGCGGCAGTGCCATTGCCGTGGGCGCGCTGCTGGACGGCGTGCCGGAGTCCGTGGTCCTTGGCGTGGGACTGCTGGCCGGTGGGGCCGTCAGTCCGGCGATGATGGCCGCCGTCTTCATCTCCAACGTCCCCGAAGGCCTTTCCGGAACCGCCGGCATGAAGAAAGCCGGCAGGAGTGCCCGCTATGTTTTTGGGTTGTGGGGCGGCATCGCGCTGCTCTGCGGGGTGGCCTCGCTGATCGGGTACGTGGCGCTGGAGAATGCTCCGGGCAGCGTGGTGGCCTTCATAACCGCCATCGCGGCCGGAGGAATCCTGGCCATGCTGGCGGACACCATGATTCCGGAGGCCTTCGAGGAGCACCACAACCTCACGGGCTTGACGGCGTCCGTCGGGTTTCTGGCCGCCTTCACCATCCATCACCTCGGGGGATAGCGCGACGGCGGGACATGGCTCCGGCGGAAATCCCGCCGGAGCCATCCGTGCTTTCAGGCGCCGGTCAGCACGGGGGCAGTGAGCGCCCCGTCCCGCATGGTGGCCACGGCATCGGTCAGCGGAACAAACTCCGTGTCATGCGTGACCAGCACCGTGCCCACGTTGAACTCGGAGGTCACCTGGCACAGCAGCCGGATGATCGAAGCGCTGCGCTCGTGGTCCAGTGCCGCCGTCGGCTCGTCCACGAGCAAAACTTTCGGGTTCCCCATCAGGGCCCTGGCGATGTTGACCCGCTGCCGCTGCCCGCCGGAGAGCTGGTGGGGGCGCTTCCCGGCGCTCGCGGACAGGCCGACGACGTCAAGGAGTCCGGCGGCCTTCTTCCGGGCGGCTGTTACGGGCTTTCCGCGGAGGTGGTCGCCGATGATGAGCTGTTCGGCAGCCGTGAGCGACGGCAGCAGGTTGGGCTGCTGGAAGATGATGCCCACCTTGCTGCGGCGCAGCGCCGTGAGCGCCTTGTCCGGAAGGCCGGTTGTGTCAGTGCCGTCGATGATGACCTGGCCGCTGGTGGGGCGGACCAGGGTGGCGGCTGCGGCAAGAAGGCTCGATTTCCCGGAGCCGGACGGTCCGACGAGTGACACCACGTGTCCGGCGGGGACTGCCAGGCTGACGCGGTCCAGCGCGGTGGTGGTGCCGCCGCCGTCGGGGTATTCGAGGGTGACATTGTGCAGTTCCAGCGGAGCAGGGGTGGAGTAGCCAGACATCGGGTTCCCTTTCACAGGATTGGAGTTTTTGTCCAGATATGCAGGGTTTAGGGCACCTTAGGCCTGCATATCTGGACAAAAACTCGGGGAGGGGGTTGGGGTTTCAGTTCCCGCCGAGGGCCAGCAGGGCATCGACTTTGGTGACGCGGCGGACAGCCAGCGCTGCCCCGGCCAGCCCCAGGGCAACAATCCCGACGACGGGAAGCAGCGTGGTGGCAGGGCTGAGGAGGAAGGGGGCCGCCTGGGCGGCAAGCAACCCGGCCGCGACGCCGATGATCCCGCCCAGGCCGGCGCCTGCTACCAGGACGATCGCCGCCTGCGTGATGGCATCGCGCAGGATGTACGCCCCCGGCGCTCCCATGGCTTTCAGGACGGCGATGTCGCGGGTCCGCTGGATGGTCCACACGGTCAGGAACGCCACAATCACCAGGGATGAGATGCCGTAGAGGAAGGCCTGCATGAGGGTCAGCGAGCCGTTCTCGCTCTTGAACGAGCCCAGCGCCTGGAAGGACTCCGTCCGTGAGGCACTCACCGTATTCGCCGCGGCATCCGCGGCATCCTCGTCCACTTCCGCGCCGTCCTGGTACGTGACGGCAATAACCGTGGCCAGCTGGCCGCCGTCGGACACGTGGGCCAGCCCGGACCAGGCCGGAAGCGCCGTCCACACAACGCTCGTATGCGCGTACCACTGGTCCTCAACAACCGCGGCCACGGCAAGTTCCATCCCACTGATGCTCAGGGCGTCCCCCTGCTCCAGGGACAGGGCTTCGGCCACGGAGGCGCCCACCACAGCGGTGCCGGCGGCTACGTCCACAGGTGCGAGCCCGCTGCCGGGTGCCACCCCGAACACGGCCACATTGGTGGTGCCCGAGCCGGCGCCCGCACCCTGGGCCCGGGTTTGGGTGATCCCCACCGGCTCGGCAGCGCGGACACCCGGACGGTTCCGCCAGCTCTCCGCCTGGGCTGAAGTCACGGAGCTTTCCGTGTAGGAGGCCTTGGGCGTGCCGGAGCCGGGGGCGCCGAACACTACGGTGTCCACGGGCGCAGCGGCGGCAGCCCCCAGCTTTCCGATCGCGGAGGTTGACTGTTCGGCCAGCCCGGCGGTCAGGCCGGACAGCATGACCAGGAGCAGGGTAATCAGGGCCACCACGCCGCCCATCATGGCGAACCGGCCCTTGGCGAAACGGATGTCGCGGATTGCCAGAAACACGTTGTTCTTCTCTCGGTTGGTTCCAGTGGATAAAGGTCTCCATCCACTGTCCCGTCCGCCCGCCCGCGGTCCATCGGGCGGGCAGTTGATCCGCCAAGGATGAAAGGTGGAACCCAGGGTCAACCTTTTGATTGACCCTCCGTTGGCCGGGCGCGCATAAGCTGGTGGCATGTCCGCCACCCCTGCCCTGCACTCTTCCGGCGGGCCCGGGGGACCCGCCGCCGGCAATGGCTCCTCCGGCGCCCACGCGCCCAAGGACCCCCTGAGCGCAGTGGAATCGGCGTCCTCGGAAGCGATCCTGCGGGTGCTGAGGGTGACGCTCCACACCGGGTTTGCAGCCCTGCTGGTGGTGGGCGTGGTCAGGCTGCTGGCACCCGGCTCCCGCGGCTCATTCCCGTTACTCTGGGCTGGCCTGGCACTTGTCCTGGCAGCGGTGTACCTCACCGGGACCGTCCTGGAACACCGGCATGCCGCGGGCCGGATCCGGCTCAATCCCCGCCGCTACGGCCTCCAGTGGCTGGCGGCAGTGACAGCGCTGTGGGTCCTCCTGCTGGTGGGGAGCGCCGACTTTGCCTGGCTGGCGTTCCCCCTGTTCTTCCTGCACCTGCACCTGCTGCCGCGGCGTGCCGCGCTGCTGACCATCGCACTGATGACAGCCGCGGTCATCGCCTCCCAATGGTCCGCCAGCGGTGACCCGGTCCCGCACGCGGCGGCCGTCGTCGGCCCATTGTTTGGCGCCGCCTTCGCCGTCATCACCGGCCTTGCGTACGTTGCGCTGTACCGGGAGGCGGAGAACCAGCGGCGGGCCGCGGATGAACTGCGCCGCACCCGCCAGGAACTGGCGGCGTCCCAGCACGAGGCCGGAGTGCTGGCGGAACGGGAGCGGCTGGCCCGCGAAATCCACGACACCCTGGCGCAGGGCCTCTCCAGCATCGTGTTGCTTGCACGGGCTGCTGAGCAGTCGCTGGCCCACGGGGATCCGGTAACCGCAGCGTCGCGGGTGGCCCTGATGCAGCAGACGGCCGCAGGCAACCTGGCCGAAGCCCGAAGCTTTGTCCGCGGCCTGTCCTCCCCTCAGCTGCACGACACCACGCTGGTGGAGGCCCTGCGCCGGCTGTGTGAAGAGACCGGGCAGAGCGCCGCGGCGGGGGGAGCGGCGCTCCGCTGCCGGCTGGAGGTGGACGGGGAGCCGGCCGAACTGCCGCAAACGCACCAGGTGGCGCTGCTCCGCGCGGCCCAGGCGAGCCTCGCCAACGTCCGCGACCATGCCAACGCGGGCAACGCCGTGGTCACGCTCACCTTCCTTGGCACGGAAGTCACCATGGACCTTTACGACGACGGCGTGGGCTTTGACCCTGACCTCGCCGGCGGGGCAAGGGCTGCTGGGGCAAGGGCCGCGGGGGCAGGAACTGCCGGGCCAGGGACCGCCGGGACAGGAACAGCCAGGACAGGAACAGCCAGGAAGGGACACGACGGCGGCGCGGACGGCAGCGGATTCGGACTCCGTTCGCTGCGGGAAAGGGTAGAAGCCCTCAATGGTTCCCTGGAGTTGGAGACCTCCCCGGGCGAGGGAACCGTGGTGGCCATCCGCCTGCCGCTCGATCATGCCGGGGGAGACATCCGTGGCTGACGTGCGCGTCCTGCTGGTGGATGACCATCCTGTGGTCCGCGCCGGGCTGAGGGCCATGCTCACCGAGTTCGAGGGCATCTCCATCGCCGCGGAGGCTGCGGACGGGAAAGCCGCCCTGAAGGAACTCTCGCGCCTGTCGGTCCTGGGCGAGGGCGTGGACGTGGTGCTGATGGACCTGCAGATGGGTGCGGGCATGGACGGAGTGGCGGCCACTGCCGCGATCCGGAAGCTGGCTGCGCCCCCGCCCGTCCTCATCCTGACCACCTACGACACCGACTCCGACATCCTCTCTGCCGTGGAGGCCGGTGCCAGCGGCTACATGCTCAAGGACGCCCCGCCGGAGCAGATCCGGCAGGCCGTGTTCGCTGCGGCCGCGGGGGAGACCGTCCTGGCACCGCGGGCCGCCGCCCTGCTGATGAACCGCATCACCAACCCGGGCACCTCACTTACTCCGCGGGAGGTCCAACTGCTGGAGCTGCTGGCCACCGGGCTGTCCAACCGCGCCATCGCCAAACAGGTGTTCATCTCGGAGGCCACGGTCAAGACGCACCTGGTCCACATCTACGGGAAGCTTGGCGTGGACAACAGGACGGCTGCCATCGCGGCCGCCACCCGGCGCCGGATCATCCGTCCACCGGGGCAGGCAGGCTGAGCGGCCCTCAGGGCACGGGAAGGAAGACCCTACTCCTGCCGGTTCCCGGAGGCCTAGACTTCGGGCCATGGAGAACTCACCGTCGGGACCGAAAACTGAAATCCTTCCGGAAGAGGAGTGCTGGAAATACCTGCGTTCCTCCTATATCGGCAGGCTGGCAGTCATTAACGGAACCACCCCGGAAATCTTCCCCGTGAACTTTGTGCCCGCTGAAGGGGCCCTGTTCTTCAGGACCGCCCCCGGCACCAAGCTGTACTCCCTGCTTGCAGGAACCCTTGTGGCGCTGGAAGCAGACGGGCTGAACGCGTACAGCACGGAAGTCTGGAGCGTGGTGGTCAAAGGGATACCCGAGCCCGTGGCAGACGGCAATGTGCCCCTGGAACTGTCCGATCCGGACCGTGAACCGTGGGAGTCCGGCCTCAAGGAGCACCTCATCCGGATCAATCCCACGGAAGTCACGGGCCGCAGGTTCCAGGTGCAGGCGCGGACCCGGTGGTGGCCGCCGCAGGATTTCTCCGCTGACTGGATCTAGGAACCCTGGATCTAGGGAACTGGATCCAGGGAGCCTGGTCGGGAGGCCCTGATTCAGGGACTTTGCTCCAGGGACCTTGGTCTAGAGACCCTGGCGGGAAAGGTCCTCCGCCACCAGCCGCGCCAGTTCGGAGGCGCCGGCCCGGTTGGGGTGCAGCGTGTCGCCGGTCATGAACAGGGCCAGGGTGGCTTCCGGGCCAATCTCCGTGAAGTAGGCGGACGCCAGGACGTTCAGGTCAACCAGGTGCACGCCTTCCTCCTCCGCCAGGGCAACCGTTGAGTTGCGGTACCAGCGGTTGACCGAGGTGTGCACACCCTCCACGAAGTCCGTGGCGCGGCCCTGCGGGGTGACCAGCACCGGCGTCGCACCGGTGGCAGCCACCTGGCGGACCATGTCACGCATGATCTCCTTGAACTCCGGCTCGGTGGTGGCGTTCTTGGCTGCCGTGTCGTTGATGCCCATTTCCAGCAGGAACAGGTCGCCCGGCTTGATGTACTGGAGGATGGCTTCGAGCTGGCCGTCATTGCGGAAGCCGCGGGCAATCTGTCCGCCGGTGGCCATGTTCCGGATGTCGAACGCAGCCGGGTCAACGTACTGGGGGAGCATTTGGCCCCAGCCTCCCTGGATGCTGTTTTCCAGGGGGTAGTAGCTGGCCACGGTGGAGTCGCCGCCCACCCAGATGGTGGGGTCCATCTCCGGGTGGCGTGAGACCTTGTCGATCTCCAGCGAGCTCAGGGTAAAGGCCGTGCCAACCTTGCCCTCCGTAACCAGGAGGTTCAGCTGGCCGTCCGTCACAGGAATTTCAAAGGAAGCCGTGGCGCCGTTTCCGGTCAGGTTCATTTCCTGGAACACGCCTTCGGCCGCGATGCTGGCACGGGAGGTGTCGCCCAGGGTGACGGTCACCTTGTAGAGGCCTTCCTTCAGGTCCACGTTGAACGTGTTGGCGCTCTTGGTCCCGAACTGGAGGAAACGTACGGCATCGCTTCCGGCTCCGGTGCCCTTGGCGGAAACGTTGGCCATGTGCTCCGGGGTGTTGAAGCCATAGCGGGTTTCGGGGCTGTAGGCGTCTGTGGCGCCGACTCCTGTGTACCCGTTCTCCACGGGCCCGTTCCCGAAGTCGAAGCGGTAGTTGCTGGGTTCGGCGTAGGCGGCCGGCGCGGTAACGGCCACGCCGGCCCCACCCAGCAGGGCTGCTGCGGCGAGGCCGGCGGCCAAGGATTTCCTGGCCGACCCGCCATGGGTGGATGAAGAGCCTGGGTTGTTCGATGTTCGGGCAGCAGCGGTCACTGTCATCTCCTTTGATGAGGGACAAGGGTTTGTATCGTTTCAGCAAGGGCGTTACACAAGTTGTAACAGCGCTCGCTGTGAGCAGTCAAGAGTTTTTGTGCGTTTCTTGTGCGCTTCTGCTTCTTCTTGTGAACCCCCGGGCGGGGCGCTTGCTGGAAGCAGGGGCGCCACTGCCTGCCCTCAACCTCAGCGCTACCGCATCCTGAGGTTGAGGTGCGTGCGGTCATCTTGATTGAAGCTTGCAGTTTTGTTGCCACTTCTGTGCAAGCGATTTGAGTTGGCGTTGAAACACTCAAAGCCAATAGAACTTCAAATGGTTTCAGCGGGGAAAAATGTGCGCGGCGTCGCAATTACAGGCATCATTCATGCTTGAGCTTTTGGCAGGGGAAACCCTGTGATCACGGTCATCATCCCGGCCCACAACGAGGCTGCGGGAATCGGCGAAACCCTCTTGTCACTGCAAAACCAGACCATTATCCCGGACCGGATAATTGTGGTCGCAGATAATTGCACGGACAAAACCGAAGCTATTTCCCTGGCGGCGGGCGCCGAGGTGGTGTCAACGGTGGGCAACACTGACAAGAAGGCCGGCGCCCTCAACTTCGTGCTCGCTGGCCTGCTGCCGGAGGCTGCGCCCGAGGACATGGTCCTGGTGCAGGATGCCGATTCGCAGCTGTCACGGGACTTCATTGAACGCTCGGTGGGGCACCTTCAGGCTGATTCACGGCTTGGTGCCGTGGGCGGTGTATTCCGGGGCGGTGAGGGCGGCGGATTCGTTGGCCACCTGCAGAGGAACGAATACGCCCGGTACGCCAGGGACGTGCGGCGGCTGCACGGCAAATGCCTTGTAGTCACCGGCACCGCCGCCCTGTTCCGGGTCCGGACGCTCCGCGACGTGTCCGCGGCCAGGCTGGACGGCACGCTCCCTCCCGGCAACGGCAGGGGCGGCGTCTACGACACCTCGGTCCTGACCGAGGACAACGAACTGTCCTTCGCCCTCCTGACGCTGAAGTACCGGATCAAATCCCCCGCCGATTGCACCCTGGTCACAGAGGTCATGCCCACCTGGCGGGAACTCTGGGCCCAGCGCCTGCGGTGGAAGCGCGGCGCCGTGGAGAACTGCGTCCAGTACGGCTGGACACGGGTCACCAGGCCCTATTGGGGGAGGCAGGTTCTTTCGGTGGCAGGTGTCCTGGTGACGCTTGGCTACCTCAGCACGGTGGCGGTTGCACTGGGCACGGGGGCAGGGCTGCACATCCAGCCGTTCTGGCTTGCCGTGACCGGTGTCTTCGTGATCGAACGGGTGGTGACGGTGCGGCTCCGGGGATGGAGATACATGCTCGCGGCCGCCACCATGTACGAGCTGGTGATCGACCTTTTCCTGCAGCTGGTTCACGCGAAGGCGTACACAGACGCAGCCTTTAACAGAAAGAAAGCCTGGTAAGAACCATGTATAACAATCCAGCAGTTCCCGCAGCAGCCGGAGCCGGTTCCGGAACCCTCGCCATGACCGGCGCGGGTGACGTGTTCTGGTTCGCCCTCGCAGCCTTTGCGCTCCTGGCGCTGGGCCTGGCCATCAAGAGGATCATCCCCGTCCGCGGCACCAAGGCCTAAACTCCACGCTGTTCCCGGGGCTCAGCCCAAGGGAAAACGCAGGGCGTCCGCACGGGCGCCCTGCGTTCCCATGCCGGGCACGGTTGCAGGTTTTCCAGATAGTCCAGGCGGGTCAGGTCACCACGCTGACCACGTTGGAGCAGCCGGCGGCATCACAGACTTTGTAGGACGTGGTTTTTCCACCCTTGATTTTGTTGACGTAGGAGCCCGTATTGGCCACGGACTTCTGCGTCCCGTTGATCCACAGGGTCACGTTGGTGCCCGTGGCCCCTGTCCACGTCAGGGTGGTGGTGCTGACGGACTTCGCCTTGGTGGTGGCGGCAGCCAGCTTGATGGCGGAGGCAGGTTGCGCCGGTGCTGGGCCGGAAGCCGCGGTGAAGGAGAAATCCCTGATCACCACGCTTTCGGATTTCACATGGGCAGGATCCCCGCCGCCGCCCCCGGTGACCCAGAGGTTGAAGTGGATCTGCTCCTGGGCCGGCACCGGGACAGTGGCCCCTTCCAGGACGGTGCGCTTCAGCAGGCTCCCGGCGAATCCCTCGCCGGCAAAGGATTCGAACGTGATCTTCCCCGGCTCCCACACCATCCGGTGGGTGGTGATGGGGTCCGGCGTGACGTCGAAGACCGTGGTGTTGTTGCCCTCGCCGGGAGGCTTGGTGGCATCAAACCAGTAGCCGTGCCCCTGGCTCACCGGCCAGGATTGCCCGTACGCGGCGCCGCCGCCCCACGCGGAGGCCTCGCAGAGATCGATTTCGTTGTAGCCCGGTTCGGCCAGGGGGTCGTAGGTGAACAGGCAGCCCCACACCACCTCTTTCTGCAGAGTTTCCAGGTTCTTTTCCACGGTGGTGCTGTAGGTCCCGTAGCCGAACCCTTTCCGGGTGGACTGGAACTCGGCTCCCACAGGGGCATCGCCGGTGGGATTGGTCAGGTTCATGGTGATGTGGCCATTGGCGTCCGGGTTGCTGACGTTCGCGGCTGCGAAGGCCTTGTTGTACTGCGGGGCGCCGCCCCAGAACCTTTTCTCCCAGTTGAATCCCTTCCAGGCGAAGTTGCCTGAGGGCCCCGGATTGGGATCCATCGGCGTGGTGTCCGCTGCCTGGGCGGGCGGCACGCAGGCAAGCATTGCGACGGCGGCCGCTGCCAGCATTGCCAGCGGTGTGGTCCGGCGCTTGGGATGTGAGACAAAAAAGCGAAAGTCAGCCATGAAACGCCCCTTTTCGGTTGCTCCCAGCGAGCAATTGCGCCCCTGAGGAGCACAGGTTGATCTTCAGCCAGGAACTCTGCAGAAGGCAATAGCTCAACGGACTTAATTTTTAGTGAGGCAAATCTCAGTAAATGCGCAATATTTGCCAAAGCTCAAGAACTGCTCAATTTAGACGAAGCAAATAAGCTCACTTGCAATTCCTTGGGCTAGGCTCGTACCGGTCCCACGGTGCGGAATAATAAAAGCAATCCATATTGCCCGTTTCTCCGAATGTTCCTTGAATGTGCTTGAGGAAAACCTGGGCGCACAATGAAGTGAAGCTTGGGGGAGTGCATGGTGGAGCGCGGTGTTGCCGTGGTGGTGGAAGACGACGACGACATCAGGACAACGCTGACGGAAGTGCTGCAGCAGTCGGGGTTCGCCGTCCATTCAACAGCCTCGGGCGTTGCAGGCGTGGATGCCGTCCGTGAGCACAACCCGGACATCGTCACCATGGATGTTGGCCTTCCGGACTTCGACGGCATTGAGGCGTCCCGGCGGATCCGGACGTTCAGCGACGCCTACCTCATCATCGTCAGTGGCAGGGTGGACGAAGCCGACACCCTGATGGGGTTCGAGGCCGGCGCGGACGACTATCTCACCAAACCCTTCCGCCCCCGCGAACTGCGTGCGCGGATTGCGGCCATGCTTCGGCGGCCGCGGACCCTGCGTGAGGCCCCGGCGGAGCGGGCGCTTCCGCCGCGAAGGGGCGAACGGCTCTCACCGGGGCAAGCCCCGCACGGTGATCCTCACGGGCCGCACGAGGGCCCTGAGGGTGAAGCGGGTTCGCCTCCGGCGCCGGGCTGCTGCGATTTCGCCCACCGGGGCCTGACCCTCCATGAGGCGTCCCGCCAGGCGTCGATTAACGGGGAGCCCGTGGACCTGACGCGCACCCAGTTCGACATCCTCCTGGTCCTGATGGAGAACGGGCGGACCGTCCAGACCAAGGCGGACCTGGTGCGGCGGCTCCGCAACGAGCCGTACAACACCGGATCCTTTGTCACCGCAGGGGAAGAACGCGCCGTCGAGGTCCACCTGGGCAACCTGCGCAAGCGCCTGGGTGACAGCTCGCAGAATCCCCGCTGGGTGGAGACCGTCCGCGGCGTGGGCTACCGGATGACGCCGTAGCAGCAGAGTTCCTTGGCGTACCCTCAGTCAGTAGCCGGCGTCACCGCCGGCCCTTCGGAGGGGGCGGAAATGACCTGGGAAACCGTCGCCGGAATTGTGGCCGGCCTGCTGCTGGCGTACGCCGTGCTCCTCGTGCTCCTGTGGATCTATGCCCGGCGCCACCCCGAAACCGTCACCATGAAGGACGCGCTGCGCCTGCTCCCGGACCTGCTCCGGCTGGTCCGGAGGCTGGCCGCGGACCGGACGCTGGCCGCCGGTGTGCGGGTGCGGCTGGTGCTGCTGCTCGCCTACCTGCTCCTGCCCATCGACCTGGTTCCGGACTTTGTTCCGGTGATCGGCTACGCGGATGACGCCGTGATCGTGGCGCTGGTGCTGCGTTCGGTGCTCAAGCGGGCGGGTCCCGGGGCGCTTGAGCGGCACTGGCCCGGAAGCCCTGCGGGACTGGAGATCATCCTCCGCGCGGCGGCGCCGGTCCGCCGTCGGCCGTAAATTCTTTGGCTGTATCCGCGCCTTTTCTGCCGGGGGCTGTTAGCGTGAAGGACCGGCCAATGAAGGAGGAGCGATGACTGTTAACTCACCAGATTCACTGCCTGAGGATGATCGGCAGGAGGGTACGGCCACTGCGCAGGGAAAGGACGACGGCGGTGTTCCCGGCCAGAAGGAGGGCGTAGGGATCGGTGCGGATGCCGAGCCCAACACCTTTGAACCCGAAGAGGATCCGGACGCCACGGAGGCGCCGGAGACCGATTAGGGATTGACGCCCGCGGCTCTCATTTACCGCTGCCATGGACAAGCGGTGCGCCGCTTGATTCACGGGGGATGAGCGAAGGCATTGACTTCCGGACCTGCGGTTCCGCACCCGGCTCAACGATGAGGTCGATCGCCGTCCTCGCGATCTGGTCCAAAGGCACGTGGACGGACGTCAGGGGAGTGGGCAGCCTGGCCGCCAGGGGCGTGTCGTTGTACCCCACCAGCGCCAGGTCCTCCCCAATCTTCAGTTCGTGCCTGTGGGCCGCGGCCATGATCCCCATGGCAATGTTGTCGTTTGCCGCAAAGACGGCTGTGGGACGGCTCTCCCGTCCCAGAAGTGCCTCGCCGGCGCTGAACCCGTTTTCGATGCCGTAGCCCCCGGTGATGATCCACTCCTCGCGGGCCGTGAGCCGCGCTTCGCGCAGGGCCCTGCGCGCCCCGGCCAGGCGGGCGATTCCTGTTGACGTGAATGTCGGCCCGGTGACCACGGCAATGTCGCTGTGTCCCAAGTCGATGAGGTGCCGGACCGCAAGGTAGCCTCCCACCTCATCGTCTCCGAGGGCCGAGGGGCTGACTCCGTCGGTGCGGAGCACCAGCGCGTGCGCTACCTTGCGCTCACGCAGCCGGCGCGGAAGTTCGTCGTCGAGCCGTGCCGTTGCCAGGATCAGCCCGTCCACGTTCCGGTCCAGCAGCGTCTCTGCCGCCCGGCGTTCGTCGTTCGGGTCATCTCCGCTGGTGGCCACCATGGCGAAGTAACCGCGCGAGGACGCTGCCCGCTCTAGTTCTTCGAACATGAGCGCCATGACAGTGTCGCTCAGGCGGGGTACAAGGACGCCCAGCGTCCGGGTTTCGCCCCGGCGGAGGCCGGAGGCGAAGGAGTTCCGGCGGTAGCCGAGCTCTCCGGCGACCTTCCTGACGTGAGCCGCCGCTGCAGACCGCGAAGCTGTCCGCTCGTCCAGCGCGCGGCTGGCCGTGGAAATGCTGACGCCGCTGGCTGCGGCAACATCCTTGAGCGTGACGATCGAGCCGGATGCCACGGGTTCCATGACGGTTCTCCTCTTCTGCAGCAAGCGTGTACAGACACTCTATTCCCACTTTCTGCAAACGTTCTCTTGACAGTGAGCTGCGACACGCGCCACAATGAAAACGTTCCCGCAAACGTTCTCACCACGAGAAAGCACTGGCGGGACTGCCGACCATCAATGAAGACAGAGGTAGAGAAATGACCATCGATCTCCGCGGGCTGGTCCCCGCCCCCGTCACCCCGTTCAACCGCGACGGCAGCGTCGACGTCGACGCCATCCACCGGCTGGGAGGCTGGCTGGCAAGCGTCGAAGGCGTCAAGGGCCTGGTGGTCCTGGGCCACGCCGGTGAAGGCACCTTCCTCACCCAGGACGAGCAGGCCCTGGTGATCCGCGAATTCAAGAACGCCGTGAACGGCGAGATCCCGATCATCGCCGGCATCACCGGCGAAGGAAACACCGTCGCAGCCCTCGAGGCCAAGCGGGCCGTGGAGGCGGGCGCGTCCGCCGGCCTGGTCTACCCCTCGCACGGCTGGCTCCGATTCGGGTACCAGAAGGGCGCGCCCCAGACCCGGTACAAGGAAATCTATGAGACGTCCGGCCTGCCGCTGATCCTTTTCCAGTACCCGGACGCCACCAAGGCCACCTACGACCTTGAAACCCAGCTGGAGATCGCCGGCCAGGAAGGCGTGTTTGCCACCAAGAACGGCGTCCGCAACATGAAGCGCTGGGACACGGAGATTCCCGTGCTCCGCGCAACCTACCCGGACCTGCAGATCCTCACCTGCCATGACGAGTACCTGCTGCACACCATGTTCGACGTCGATGGCGCCCTGGTGGGCTATGGCGGACTCGCACCCGAGCCGCTGGTGGAGCTGATCGCGGCAGGCAAGGCCAAGGACTACCCGGCAGCCCGGGCCATCCATGACCGCCTGCTGCCCGTCACCAAGAACGTGTACCACCGCGGTTCACACATGGAGGGCACGGTGGCGCTCAAGGAGGGCCTCGTTGCCCGCGGCATCCTGGAGCACGCCACGGTCCGGCCCCCGCTGCTTCCGCTCGCTGAAGGCGCCGGCGCAGAAATCGCCCTTGCCCTGAAGTCCGCAAACCTAGGCAGCGTCACGGCCACTGTCTGATCCTTCTTCCGGATCCTTACGGGGTGGCGGGCCCACCGCCCGCCACCCGGTTCCCGCTTTTACTCTCCACCCGGTCAACGACGACCCACAGCACTGCAGCTGTAGAAGGAGGACTCGCAGATGCGCGAGCACAATAGGACCATCATCCATCCCGGACAGATGGAGCAGCAGATGACCGCCCCGCACGTACACCCCGCACCCGCCGGAACGGGAAAGCGCCGTACCTTCCTTGGCTACCTGGCTCTGATGGGCCCGGCGTTCGTGGTGGGCGCCTGGCAGTTCGGCCCCGGAAACCTGACCACCGCCGTCCAGGCCGGCAGCCGTTTCGACTACAGCCTGGTCTGGGTCATCGCGGTCTCCACCATCCTCATGATCTTCTTCACGGACATGAGCGTCCGGCTCGGAATCGTCACACCGACGTCCCTGATCACCTCCATCAAGGAACATCTCGGCAAGCCGGTAGGCATCCTCGCAGGTTTTGGCGTCTTCGGCATCACACTGATGTTCTCGGTGGGCAACGCAGTTGGCTCCGGACTCGGCCTGTCCCTCGTGTTTGGCGGCTCCCCGGTGGTCTGGACGGTGGTCTGCACGGCTGCCGTCGGATTTGTCCTGGCCTTCCGCAACGTCTACGGCATCGTGGAAAAGGTCCTGCTGGTCATCGTGGTCCTCATGGGCATCGCCTTCATCGCGAGCACCATTGTGGCCCAGCCCGACTGGTACCGGACCATGGCAGGGATGGCCCCGTCGCTTCCGCCCGGAAGCGAGATCCTCATCGTCGCCCTCGTGGGCACCAACTTCTCCATCAACGCGGCCTTCTACACCTCCTACGGCATCAAGGCGCATCGCCGCACCCGCGCAGACTACCGGGACATCACGCTCGCAGACACCATCCCCGGGATTATCGCCCCCGGCATCATGACAACGCTGGTCATCCTGGTGGCCGCGTCCGTGCTGGGCAAGACCGGCGCCGAGGCCGGAACCATCAACGCCCTGGCCTCCGTTTTCGCACCCCTGGCCGGGCCTGTGGGATCCATGCTGTTTGCTCTGGGCCTCTCCGGTGCCGCCTTCTCCTCAATGATCGCCAACGCCACGGCGGGAGGCACCATGCTCTCGGATGCCATGGGCCGTGGTGCCAACGCCGGTTCGCCGGCAGCACGCATCGTCACGGGCATGATCCTCGCCTTTGGGCTGATCATCACCCTCTCGTTCCAGTCCTCCCCGGTGGGACTGATCGTCATCGCCCAGTCACTCACCGTGCTTATCGCCCCACTGCTCGGCGTGCTGATCCTCGTCATGGCCAACAGGTCATCCCTCATGGGGGAGCTCCGCAACCGCTGGTGGCAGAACCTCTTCGGCGCCATCGGCCTGATCGCCATCGTGGCCTCATCCATCCGGCTCATCACGCTCCTCATCGGCTAGGACGGTCCGGATCATCCATACGCAGTGCCCCCGCTGTCCTCCGGCGGGGGCGCTGCTTCGTGTGAACGCACGGCGGGAGGGTACTGCGTGGAAGCAGGCTCAATGTTTAATCAAGATTTGCGGCAACCCTGCGAAATGGACTTTCGGGCCTGTAGGCGGCTGTAAGTTTCTATCTGTTTCCACGTTATTCCCCAACACGGAAGCACCAAGGAGCCCCCGCGCTGGAGCCAGACTCGCGCGGGGGCTTCGCCATTGTTGGCTAGCGCCCCGAGCGGCGGACCATCTCGTTGATCCACGCGGGTGCAAACGGGGACGTGCAGCCCGGGGGCGTGGGATAGTCCTTGAGAACCTGCAGCCGCTCGCCGATCTCCAGTGCCCGGGCCCGATGCCCCGCGTGGTGGATCCCAATGTGGGCGAGGCAGGTGTTCATGGCCCACTGCAGCCGGTCCGGGGCCTCCTTCATCTCCGCCTCGATGACGTCCAGCAGTCCGCCAAGGTCCAGGCCCTCGGGAGACTTGGCCACGCGCTCGCTGGTTAGGGCCCAGCCGGCACCCGCCACCACCGGATCCGGGTCGGCCAGCCATGCGACGCGCAGTTCCTCGGCGTGCGGGTTCTTCTTCACCACGTAGTTCACCAGCCAGTCCTGCACCTTGGCCGCGCGCGACTCGCGCAGCATGGCGTCCAGCTCATCCCGCCCAAAGGCCTTGGGCCGGCAGACCAGGAGCGCCAGCAGCCTGGCCGCTGTATCACCGGTGGCCCACAGCTCCCGGGCAAGGTCCTGCTGGGTCTTCAGCCGTTTGGCGATGGCGCGGAGCTTGCTGAGGTTCACGCCGTGATCATCGCCGTGCCGCTCGTTCACCTCGCGTGCCCTCGGGTCCTCGAGCTCCGCCAGCTCAGCCATCAGCTCCGCCACTGTTGCTCCGGCCACTTTTGTTCCCGCCACTGGTGTCTCAACCACCGTTTGTCTCCTGTCCGTCGCCTGCGGCTTTCAGCCTACGGCAGCCCGGCAGCCCCGAAACATAGTCCCGCCCCGCCCAAAGCGCAACCAGTCGAAAGACCCTACTCGCCCGTCCGCACCCTGCCTACCGTGGCAGCATGGCTGAGGAGCGTTTTGTCCCGGGGGTAGACGGAGCAGCATCGGACGCAATGCTGAAGGTAGGCAGGTTCTTCACAAAATGGGACCAGACCGACGACGGCAGGGCAGTCTTTCGGGAGGGCGGCCGCAAGGGGGACATCTTCTACCGGGACCGGTGGAGCCACGACAAGGTGGTCCGCTCCACCCACGGGGTGAACTGCACCGGCTCCTGCTCCTGGAAGGTGTACGTCAAGGACGGCATCATCACCTGGGAATCGCAGCAGACGGACTACCCTTCGGTGGGGCCGGACAGTCCTGAATACGAACCACGAGGCTGCCCACGCGGGGCGGCCTTTTCCTGGTACACCTACTCGCCCACCCGGGTCCGCTTCCCCTACGCCCGCGGCGTCCTTGTGGAGATGTACCGCGAGGCCAAGGCGCGGCTGGGGGATCCGGTCCTCGCCTTCGCGGAGATCGCCGCGGACCCGGACAAGCGGCGCCGCTACCAGCAGGCCCGCGGCAAGGGCGGCCTGGTCCGGGTCTCCTGGCAGGAGGCCATCGAAATTGCCGCCGCCGCGCACGTGAACACCATCAAGACCTACGGCCCGGACCGCTGCGCCGGCTTCTCGCCCATCCCGGCGATGTCCATGGTTTCGCACGCGGTGGGCACCCGGTTCATCCAGCTCATCGGCGGTGTGATGACCTCCTTCTACGACTGGTACGCGGACCTTCCGGTGGCCAGCCCGCAGGTGTTCGGGGACCAGACGGACGTGCCCGAATCCGGCGACTGGTGGGACGCGCGGTACCTGATGATGTGGGGCTCCAACGTTCCCGTGACCCGCACCCCGGACGCGCACTGGATGGCAGAGGTGCGCTACCGCGGCACCAAAGTGGTCACCGTCAGCCCTGATTATGCGGACAACACCAAGTTTGCGGATGAGTGGCTCCCTGCCCAGGCCGGAACCGACGCCGCGCTGGCCATGGCCATGGGCCATGTGACGCTCAAGGAATTCTTCGTGGACCGGCAGGTCCCCTTCTTCACGGACTACGTGAAGCAGTACACGGACCTGCCGTTCCTGGTCCGGCTGGAAAAGCGCGACGACGGCGCCCTCACGCCGTCGAAATTCCTCACCGCCGGGGACATCCCGGGGGAGTCCGGGGCTGAGGACGCTGCCTTCCGCACCGTCCTGTTCGACAAAAAGACGGGCCGTGCCGCCGTCCCGAACGGTTCCATGGGATTCCGCTACTCCGGCAGCGGCGAGGGCAAGTGGAACCTGGACCTTGAGGGGATTGAACCGGCGCTTTCGCTGCGGGAGGTCTCGGGTGAGAGCGCCGAGATCCTGCTTCCGTGCTTCGAGCAGGCGGACGGCACCGGCAGCGTGCTCCGGCGCGGGGTGCCCGTGATGGAGGTGGAGGGCCAGCTGGTCACCACGGTGTTCGACCTCATGCTGGCCCAGTACGGTGTGGGCCGCGAAGGGCTGCCGGGGGACTGGGCCGCGGGGTACGACGACGCCGCCACCCCCTACACGCCGGCCTGGCAGGAGGAGATCACGTCCGTTCCCGCCCAGGCCTGCATCCGTGTGGCCCGCGAGTTTGCCCGGAACGCCGAGCAGTCCAAGGGCCGCTCCATGATCATCATGGGCGCGGGCATCTGCCAGTGGTTCCACGGCGACACCACGTACCGGGCCATCCTGGCGCTGGTGATGCTGACCGGCTGCATGGGACGGAACGGCGGCGGCTGGGCCCACTACGTGGGGCAGGAAAAGACCCGTCCCATCACCGGCTGGGTGTCGCTGGCCAATGCCCTGGACTGGTCCCGGCCGCCGCGCACCATGATCGGCACCGGGTACTGGTACATGCACACGGACCAGTGGCGCCAGGATGGATACTCAGCCGATGCGCTGAAGTCCCCGCTGTCCACCGGCGCCCTGGACGGCCTGCACACCGCGGACGCCATCGCCCAGTCCGCCCGGCTTGGATGGATGCCGTTCTACCCGCAGTTCGACCGCAACCCCCTGGACCTCGCCGACGAGGCAGAGGCCGCCGTCGCCGCCGGAACCGCAAAAGATACCCCCACCTACATCGCGGACGCACTCAAGAACCGGACCCTGAACCCGGCCATCGAGGACGTGGACGCCCCGGAGAACTGGCCGCGCACCCTGGTCCTGTGGCGTTCCAACCTCTTTGGTTCCTCCGCGAAGGGCAACGAGTACTTCCTGCGGAACCTGCTGGGCACCCACAACAACGTCTTAGGCGAGGACCATGCCGAGGGGCTCAAACCCACGCACGTGAAATGGCACGAGCAGGCGCCGGAAGGGAAACTGGACCTGCTGGTCTCCGCCGACTTCCGGATGACCTCCACCACCCTGCTGTCCGACGTCGTGTTCCCCGCCGCCACCTGGTACGAGAAACACGATCTGTCCTCCACGGACATGCACCCGTTCGTCCACGCGTTCACGCCGGCGATCGACCCGCCCTGGGAAACCAAGACCGACTTTGACACCTTCCACCTGCTGGCCCGGGAGTTCTCCCGGCTGGCCAAGACCCACCTGGGAGTCCGCCGCGACCTGGTGAGCGTGCCGCTGCAGCACGACACCCCGGGCCAGCTGGCCCAGCCCGGCGGGATCGTGAGGGACTGGCGGGAGCCGGACATCCCCGCCGTCCCGGGGCAGAACATGCCCGTCTTTTCCGTGGTGGAGCGGGACTACACCACCATCGCGGACAAGCTGGCCGCCGTCGGTCCCCTTGCGGACAGGCTGGGCTTCACCGTTAAGAACGTCACGTACAAACTGGAGGAGCCGCTGAAGCGGCTCAGCCACTCGAACGGCGTGATGCTCGGCGGCGCCGCGGACGGCCGCCCGGCCATGGACACGGACGCGAAGATGGCGGAGGCCATCCTGGCGTTCTCCGGTACCACCAACGGTGTGCTGTCCGTGCAGGGCTTCAAGGACCTGGAAGTCCGGACCGGGCGGAAATTGGCGGACCTGTCCGAGGGGTCCGAGGAAAAGTTCATCACCTTCGCCCAGACCCAGGCCGCCCCCGTCCCGGTGATCACCTCGCCGGAATGGTCGGGCTCGGAAACGGGCGGCCGCCGCTACGCCCCGTTCACCATCAACATCGAGCGGCTCAAGCCCTTCCACACCCTCACCGGGCGCATGCACTTTTTCCTGGACCACGACTGGATCACGGACATCGGCGAGGCACTTCCCATCTACCGGCCGCCGCTGGACATGCACAGGCTGTTCGGCGAACCCAAACTCGGCCGTAACGGGCAGCTGGAGGTGGTGGTCAGGTACCTGACGCCGCACTCCAAGTGGTCCATCCACTCCGAATACCAGGACAACCTGCTGATGCTCTCACTCTCCCGGGGCGGGCCCACCGTCTGGATGAGTCCGGCGGACGCCGATTCCATCCAGGTCAAGGACAACGACTGGGTGGAGTGCCTGAACATCAACGGCGTCCTGGTGGCCCGGGCCATCGTCAGCCACCGGATGCCCGCTGGCGTGGTCTACGTCCACCACGCCCAGGAGCGCACCATCGACGTCCCCAAGTCAGAGGCCACCGGACGGCGCGGCGGCATCCACAACTCAGTGACCAGGCTGCTGGTGAAACCCTCGCACCTGATCGGCGGCTACGCCCAGCTGGCGTACGCGTTCAACTACCTCGGCCCCACCGGAAACCAGCGCGACATGGTGGCCACGGTCCGCCGCCGCTCACAGGAGGTGCAGTACTGATGCGAGTCATGGCGCAAATGGGCATGGTGATGAACCTGGACAAGTGCATCGGCTGCCACACGTGTTCGGTCACCTGCAAGCAGGCGTGGACCAACCGGGCGGGTACCGAGTACGTCTGGTTCAACAACGTGGAGACGCGTCCCGGGCAGGGGTACCCGCGCCGGTACGAGGACCAGGACAAATGGCGCGGCGGCTGGAGCCTGAACAAACGGGGCAAGCTGGTGCTGAAGGCCGGCGGGCGGGTGAAGAAGATGTTCGGGCTGTTCGCCAGCCCGGTCCAGCCTGAGCTCAAGGACTACTACGAGCCCTGGACCTACGACTACAAAACCCTGGTGGACGCACCCCTGGGCGACGACTTTCCGGTGGCCCGGCCGAAATCCCTGATCACCGGGGAGGACACCAAGGTCACCTGGTCAGCCAACTGGGATGACAACCTGGGTGGCTCCGCGGAGCACGGCCACCTGGACCCGCTGGTGGAAAAGGTCCGGCGGGAGTCTGAGGACAAGATCAAGTTCGCCTACGAGCAGACGTTTATGTTCTACCTGCCGCGGATCTGCGAGCACTGCCTGAACCCGTCCTGCATGGCCTCCTGCCCCTCCGGCGCCATCTATAAGCGGGTGGAGGACGGGATTGTGCTGGTTGACCAGGACAAGTGCCGCGGCTGGCGGCAGTGCGTCACCGGCTGCCCGTACAAAAAGATCTACTTCAACCACAAGACCGGCAAGGCCGAGAAGTGCACGTTCTGCTACCCCAGGGTGGAGGTGGGGATTCCCACGGTGTGCTCGGAGACCTGCGTGGGCCGGCTGCGGTACCTGGGGCTGTTTTTGTACGACGCCGATGCGGTCACCGCGGCGGCGTCCGTCACCGACCCGAAGGAACTCTACGACGCCCAGATGGACGTGCTGCTGGACCCGAACGATCCCGCCGTCCAGGCCGAGGCACGCGCGCAGGACATTCCGGAGGACTGGATCGATGCCGCCCGGCGCTCGCCGGTGTACGCCCTGGCGAAGGTCTACAAGGTGGCGCTGCCGCTGCACCCGGAGTACCGGACCATGCCGATGGTCTGGTACGTGCCGCCGCTGTCCCCGGTGGTGGACCTGCTGCGGGACCAGGGGCACGACGGCGAGGACCACGGCAACCTGTTCGGCGCCATTGATGCGCTGCGCATCCCGGTGGAATACCTCGCCGAGCTGTTCACCGCGGGGGACGCGGACCGGGTCACCGCGGTGCTGAAGAAGCTCGCGGCCATGCGGGCGTTCATGCGCGGGATCAGCCTGGGCAACGATCCGGACGAGTCCATCGCCGAGGCCGTGGGCATGGACGGGCAGACCATGTACGAGATGTACCGGCTGATGGCCATCGCCAAGTACGACGAGCGGTACGTGATCCCCAAGGCGCATGTGGAGCAGGCGCATGACCTGGAGGAGATGGGCTGCTCGCTGGATTTCGACGGCGGCCCGGGCATGCAGGATTCCTCGCCCTTCGGTGAGGCGAGCGGCAGGCCGGTGCCGGTTGCCGTGGACACGTTCAACGCCCTGCGGGACCGGCAGACCAGCGACGAGGTATCGGCCGGGACGAGCCTGAAGGGCAGGGTGAACCTGCTGAACTGGGACGGACGCGGGGCGCCGCCGGGGCTCTTCCCGGACAAGAGACCCGAGCCGGGGACCCTGGCCGCGGCGGAGGACCAGCCGTGAGCCGCCGGGACCAGGTGGTGTACATGGCCGGTGCGTGGTGCCTGTCCTACCCGGACCAGGACCTCCTGGGCAAAGTGCCGCTGATGCGCGCCGCGCTCGCGGAGTTCCCCGGCGCCGTCGAGCCCTTCCAGGAAGTGCTGGACGCGCTCGAGTCCACGCCGCTGATGGAGGCCCAGGCGCACTACGTGCGGGAGTTCGATCTCAGCCGGCGCCACGCGCTGCACCTGAGCTACTGGACGGATGGGGACACCCGGCGCCGCGGCGAGGTGCTGAGCAGCTTCAAGAAGGCATACCGGCAAAGCGACATCCTGGTGGACACCCAGGGGGAACTGCCGGACTACCTGCCCATGGTGCTCGAGTACACGGCCCTGGTGGACTTTTCGGCGGGGCGTGAACTGCTGATCCGGTACCGGCCCAGCCTGGAGATGCTCAAGTTTGGGCTGCTCAAAGACAAGCTGCCGCACGCCAGGATCCTGGAGACAATTTGCGCCACACTGCCCGGGAAATCGCCGGCGGACGAACAGGCCGTGATGCGGATGGCAGGCTACGGGCCGCCCACTGAGGCAGTGGGCCTTGACCCCTACGATCCGCGCCTGCTGCCAGTGAAGGGGGCCTGACATGGTGACCCTTGAAACGCTGCCCTTTGAAACGCTGCCTTATGAAACACAGCCCGGTGCCGCCGTCGAACTTTCCGCCCTGGACATTGTGCTGTGGGGCGTGCTGCCCTACGTGATGGTGGTGGTCCTGGTGGGCGGACTGGTCTGGCGCTACAGGTACGACCAGTTTGGGTGGACCACCAGGTCCTCCCAGCTGTACGAGTCCAGGCTGCTGCGGATTGCCTCGCCGCTGTTCCACTTTGGGCTGCTCGCCGTGGTTGCCGGGCACTTCTTTGGCCTGGTCATTCCAAAGTCATGGACTGAAGCCGTGGGCATGAGCCAGGACTTTTACCACTTCAACGCCCTGTTCGTGGGCGGGATTGCGGGCATCGGGACACTGGGCGGGATCATGCTGCTGATCTACCGGCGGCGCACCACCGGGCCTGTGTTCATGGCCACCACCAAGAATGACAAGGCCATGTACGTGGTGCTCACGGCCGCCATTGTGTTCGGGTTGTGGACCACCCTGGCCAGCGTGTTCGAGGGCGAGCACGGGCACAACTACCGCGAAACCGTGGCGCCGTGGTTCCGGTCCCTGTTCATCTTCCAGCCAGACATTGCCGCCATGGCTGCGGCGCCGTTCTCCTTCCACCTGCACACGCTGGTGGGGATGGCGCTCTTCATCATTTGGCCTTTCACCCGGCTGGTCCACGCTTTCACCGCGCCGTTCCACTACCTGTTCCGCCCGTACATCGTGTACCGCTCGCGGGATCGCGACGGCGACAGGACGGGCGGGCGCGCGGGTACACGGCCCGCAGGCAGAGCCGGGAGCAGGCCCCGTGGCAATGCCGCGCAGAACCCCAACGCCCCCGCCGGCAAACGCGGCTGGTCGGCGGTCGGGACCGAGGACCGGGACACCCGGAACCGGTGAGGGGAGCACACCATGACTGAAGCCGCACGCCCCGCGAATCCCGTACCGCCCGCGGAAACCTCCCATCCCGGCAAGGGCCTGAACCTGGCGCTGGCCACCAGCGCGTCCGTCATGGCCTTCTGGGCGTGGAACATCGTGGCGCCCCTGGGTGCCCGCTATACCCAGGAGATGGGGCTGGACTCCACCGCCACCGCGGTTCTGGTGGCCATGCCGATTTTCGTCGGATCGCTGGGCCGGATCGTAGTGGGAGCCATGACGGACCGGTTCGGCGGGCGGGTGATGTTCACGTTCGTGCTGCTGGGCAGCGTTCCTCCCGTCCTGCTGGTTGCCCTCGGCGGCAGCCTGGGTTCCTATGCGGTGGTGCTGGGCGCGGGCCTCTTGCTGGGCATCGCAGGCACCGTTTTCGCCGTCGGAATTCCCTTTGTTTCCGCCTGGTACGAGCCGTCGCGGCGAGGTTTCGCCACCGGCGTGTTCGGCGCCGGGATGGGCGGGACCGCGCTGGCGGCCTTCCTGACCCCGCGGCTGGTGACCTGGATCGGGTACCTGCCCACGCACCTGCTGATTGCCGGGCTGCTGGTGGTGATGGGGGCCGTAATCTGGTTCAACCTGAAGGAGTCGCCGGACTGGCACCGGAACACCGCGCCGGTGATCCCCAAGCTCAAGGACGCAGCCGGGCTCGCCGTCACCTGGAAGCTGTGCTTCCTCTACGCCATCGTCTTTGGCGGGTTCGTCTCCTTTGCCACCTACCTGCCCACGTACCTCCGGGATATCTACCAGTTCGATCCGACCGCGGCCGGCACCCGCACGGCCGGGTTTGCCCTGGCTGCCGTCCTGTTCCGGCCTGTCGGGGGAGTGCTGGCGGACCGGATCGGCTCCAAGCCGGTGGTCCTCTCGTCCCTGGCGGGCATCGCGGTGCTGGCGTTCATTGTGAACTTGCGGCCCGACGGCGAGATCCCCGCGGGCGTGACCTTCGTGGCGATGGCTGCTGCGCTCGGTTTGGGTACCGGCGGCGTGTTCGCCTGGGTGGGGAGGCTCTCGCCGCAGGGGAAGGTGGGCAGCATCAGCGGCATTGTCAGCGCGGCCGGCGGGATGGGCGGCTACTTCCCGCCGCTGGTCATGGGCGCCACGTACAACGCCGAAGACAACAGCTACTTCATTGGGCTGATGCTGCTGGTGGTCACGGCCACGGTCGCGTTCGTGTTCACGCTGGTTGCCATCCGCCCACCCAAGCAGCCCGCACCGCAGGGTGCGTTGAAAGGGACATAAAAGTACGACGGCGGGCGGCCGGCCCGGCCGGGAATGGTTTCGTTACGAGCTGCAACAGTTCGGGTCCAATCGGTTGATTAATAGGTCCCGGGAGCCGCCGTGGCTGCACAATGGGAGGATCACAACGGCTTCCAGGGAGGCAGACATGCGGCGGTCAACGTGGCCCGGCGCGGCACTATTTCTCTCGCTTTCGCTGCTCACTGCGTGCGGCGGACCGGCGAGCCAACCCCAGGCGACGCCGTCGAGCACGTCCGCCACGGCAGGCGCCACGCCTACGGAAACGACGACGGCGGCACCCTCACCAAGCGCGACCGGCAGCGCTGCCGTTACCTCACCGCCGTCCGCGTCCTGGACCACCTACACGACGGCGGCGGGCGACCTGGCCTTCGACCTGCCCTCCACCTGGAACATCACGGACCCGGCAGGGGAACTGGCCGAGGGCGGCGGGGCGTTCGCGGAGGTGACCAGTGAGGACGGGCGGCTGCTGGCGACGCTGCGCACCAACATGGCCACCGGGTCCACGTGTACGGAGAAGTACCCCTACTCAGTGTTGGAGTCGCAGGACCTGCCGCAACTGGCCCAGTACGGCACCGTGCCGCGGTATACGTTCGAGACCCGCGGCAACGACGCCGCGGCCGGCCCGCCGGACACCCCGGCGGCGGCCTACGGCATCACCACCGCGCCCCTTCCCGAAGGTGACTCGGCCTGCTACATGTTCCACTTCTTCAACTGGCCGCCCAACGCCGCCACGTTCGGGTCCTTCTACAACCCCGAGCTGAACCTGACGCCGGGGGACCCGTCGCTGCCGTACCTGGAGAAGGCCAAGCTGTATGCGGGGACGCCGGAGTATGCGGACATCAAGCGGATGATCACGTCGCTGCGGCCGGCGGGGTAGGGGATAGTCCTTGGACGGTGCGATTATCGGCCTGCTCGGTGCTCTGCTCGGGGCCGTTCTGACCTACGCCTTCAACCGGAAGAACGCCGCCGAAATGCGGCTCCATGAGGCCCGAATTGATGCCTACAAGACCTTCGCGCAAGCGGCGATGGAGTACCGGCGGACTGTGATGGATGAATGGTTCGAGGGACACGGTGTGGATCTAAAAACGGAGGACGACGACGTTCACCGCGCCCGCGGATCGGCATGGTCCGCCTATTACGGCGTACGCCTTTTGGCGAGTGAGAAGGCCATTGGGGACCTGGCGCATGACGTGCTCACACATATCACAGCCCTAAAGAAACTCGACAGCCGCCGGGATTTGAACGAGCAGGGCGAACGCTGCCGGGCAGAGGTTGAAGAGTTCGTGGAGTCAGCTCGGGCGGACGTCCAATCCCGCAGGGGCCTGCGACAATTCATCTGACGGCACGATATCGATCCAGTAGCGGCGTTTGCCGTTGCGGCTGTCCTCGTAGGTGCCGCCGTTCTTTTCGATGGTGCCCCGGGAACCGAAGTTGTCCTCATCGCAGGTTAAGAGAACCCGGGTGATCCCCAGTTCGCGCGCAATGGGCAGGGCGTCGGCCAGTGCTTTTGCGGCGTGGCCGCGGCGCCGGGCTGAGGGCCTGACGCTGTAGCCGATGTGGCCACCCTCGTTGAGGAGGAAGTCGGTTAGTTCGTGCCTGATGGCCAGGGACCCAAGGAAGGTGCCACCTTCCACAATCCACAGGTAGGTGCAGGGCACATGCGCTGGATTCCGCGGGCTCTCCGGTAGGGCATCTTTGACGAGCCAGTCCACAAAACTGCCGAACGTCTGGGGGTCTCTCAGGTCTTCCAGGGGCCAGTCCTCGGCGCCCGCGCCGTCCTGACGGGTGCCGTTGAAATCCCCCGCCCCTTCCAGCCAGGAGGAGTGGTAACTAACGTCCGGAGCGATAAGGCGGGCCATCACACGAGCGTAGTCGAGCCCGTGCCTCAGTTCCGCAATCGCGCAGGTCACGGCCGGGCGAGGGCCTGCTCCCACGCCGACTGATGCTGCCGGACATACCGGGCAGCGCCACGCCAGTGTTCCCCGTGGCCGTTGACGAACATGTCCGCCCACGGCTGGAACCCGGTCTCGTGCGAGGACTCCAAGAGTGTGAACATAGCTGCAGTTCGCTCCGCCATCGCTGCCGGCAACGCGCTGCGGAGCGATTCGTCAGCCTGGTAACCGTCAACAAGGGCACGCAGTCTTGCGGCCGCTTCCTCCACCGGCTGTCCGTCGAACAGCATGGCGAAAGACTGCGCTGCGTACGCAAGGTCCCACAGCCGTGTGCTGGGACCGGCACCGTCCCAGTCGATAAAGACCCACCGATCACCCCTGACGAGGTTCCAGGGTGCGAGGTCGTTGTGGCACATCAGGTCTGGAGCTTCAGCAGGTAAGAGCATGTTCCAGCCGTCCGGATCAGGAATCACAAAAGCTTCGCTCGCGTCGTGGATCCGGCGGATCATGCGGCCAACCCGCAGCAGATCGTCGCGGGTGAGCGGCAGTTCCTCCAGCGCGAGGACGCCTTCCACGAACTCCACAACGCTCCGGCCGTCGTCGTCCTTTCCCAGAGGTTGGGGAACGTCCACCCCGGACGAGCGGAGCGCGCGGAGATAGTCCTGCACAGCGGCGGTGTTATCCAGCCAGGGTTTCCGTACGGTGTTGCCGATGCGCACAACCTTGCCGGACGCATTGCCGCCTGCAAGTTCCTGCTCGTCCGGGACCATCACAGCAGGTTATCGGTGAAGTCCCGTATCAAAATAATCCAACTCGAAACCATCAGGGACAACGTCATCGATCCAGCCGCCCGGATGGCGGGTACGTGTCACTCAATGAGGAGCACGTCGGGCTGCGTAATGTCCTAGCCTGAGGCCGGCCGTCCGCACGTCCATACCCCGGCAGCTCTGAGGTGTTCCAGCTAGCACATGCTCCTGGCTGTCTCTTGGATAGCGTCCTCCATCTCGGGGACGAGCGGAGGCGCGTCTGTGACGTTCAGCTCCCGGGGCGGAAGCACCGTAGCCACCGTCACCTGCTGGTGCCCATCTAAGGAGGAAACAGATTGGACACTATACGGGCCCCCGCCCCCGGACAGGAAGACGTGGCGTGTGCCCGGGCAGATGTCGTCGCTCAGGCGGATGCCACCTAAAGGAAATGGCTCGGCCTCAATCATGCTCTTCCACGTTTCCTCGCGAATAAATCGGCCCGTGGTGAGCGACGCCGCGAACCTGCTGAGATCTTCAACCGTTGAAATGACCCCAGAATCGGCCGATCCGGCGATCGCGTCAATACGCGTGAAGTCGCGCCTGTTCCCGCTCTCCAGCACGTACCCATGCAGCATGGGCTCGGGCGGCTGCCCTGCCGCCGCCACGTGCGTGCTGCCCATTCCTGCCGGCTCAAATACGTCCTTGGCGAGAACCTCGTCGAGTCCGCGGTTGTGTTTGCTTTCCAGCAACCAACCCAGCACTTCCCAGTCCGTTGCAGACCATGCAAAGTAGGACACGGGCCCTGGCGGAAGGTCTACCCCCGCTGCAATCCTTAACCGTTCCTCGAAGGTCAATACGCGCGTTTGGAGCTCGTCCAGGCTCGCGGATTCAATCAGGGGTGGAAAGTAGTCAGGGAGGCCGGAGGTACTGCCCAGAAGGTCCCGCACCGTGACACGGTCCCACGCCGGGAAGATTGCTGTGAACTCGGGCAGATGAGCGGAGACGGGATCTTCAAGGCGCACGGCGCCGGTCTCCGCCAGCTTCATCACGGACACGGCGACCATGGGCGTACCCGCCCCGATAATCCACGTTTTGTCCGTAGGGATCGCCATGCTGTTGGACTTCAGGTCTCTCACACCGGTGGCCATGAGCTCTTCTTGGTCTCCGTTCCGAACATGGAAGACCACGGCAGGCGCTCCATGCGCGGACGCGTCGGCCGCAAAAGCTTCCAGCGTCGCGGCGAGGTTTTCAGCCGGGGTGGTGGCTGTTTCGTCGGGGGCGTTAAACGTGCAGCCGGAAAGCACAAGAGCCACGGCCAGCACCGCAGCGTGCTTGTTCATTAGGGAACCGGCCCCATCGGATTTCGCGGCCGGTCTCCAGCCTCCAGGTGCCCCGACCATCTCTGGCTGCGGCGACCGTACTTGCCACACTTAGTGCAACGCCGACGGAAGCCGCCGTCGGGCGTCCTTTCCACCAGCCAGTGGTGCCCGACATTGAGCCTGCACATCAGGGCCCGGATCATGACCACTCCTCTCCGAGAATGTGTCGCCCAGCCCACTTCCAATTATGTTCCCGAAACTTGTCATTGGGTCCTTCGGGAACCGAGCACTTTGACTGCTTCCTCGACCGGAATTTACTCGCTTTCATCGGTCGAACCGGTGGGGATTGGGCTCGGAATAGCTGCACGCACAAAGTGCCAGCGCCGCGCCCGGCGCGGCAGTCCCACTCCTTATGAGTAGGGGTGGTGTGACGCCGGTCGAGGAATATCTCCCCGTGCCAGCGGCTTGCAGTTAGAGGCCATTGCCCAGGCGAAATTCAGCACAAACCAGAAGGAGCTCCATGACTATTGGCGCAGGAACAACCGCAGGGACCGAAAAGACTGCTCTTGTTGTGGGAGCGACCGGCATAGCGGGGTCTGCCCTCGTCGACACACTGGCGGGCGAGGGGTGGAGCGTGCTCGCCCTCTCCCGGAAGCCCGGGGCAGAGAGGCCCGGGGTCCGGTGGCTCTCCGCGGACCTGACATCGGCTGCATCCCTGGCCGCTGTGCTCGGTCCGGAGAATCCCTCCCATGTCTTCTTCACAGCATGGTCGCGGCAGGACACTGAAGAGGAGAACATCTCCGTCAACGCGGGAATGGTGCGGGACCTCCTGGCGGCACTTCGCGGCAAGGACGTAGCCCACGTTGCATTGATGACCGGCCTCAAGCACTACCTCGGGCCCTTCGAGGCGTACGCGGCCGGGGAAATGCCGGACACTCCCTTCCATGAAGAGGAGCCGCGCCTGCCGGTCCGGAACTTCTACTACGCCCAGGAGGACGAGCTCTGGGCCGCCGCGGCCGGGCAAGGGTTCACCTGGTCCGTGCACCGCGCGCACACGGTGATCGGGCACGCCGTCGGAAACGCCATGAACATGGGCCTCACGCTCGCCGCCCAGGCCACCCTGTGCCGGGAGAGCGGGGAGCCGTTCGTCTTCCCGGGCTCCGAAACACAGTGGAACGGCCTGACGGACATGACGGACGCGGGCCTGCTCGCCGAGCACATGATCTGGGCATCCACCACCCCGGCAGCCGCGAACGAGGCCTTCAACATCGTCAACGGCGATGTGTTCCGGTGGCGCTGGATGTGGCCGAAGCTCGCGGCCTACTTCGGTGTGGAGTGGGAAGGGTACAAGGGAACGCCCCGCCCCCTCGAGCAGTCGATGGCGGGCCGGGAGGACCAGTGGCGGGACATCGCCGCGCGCCACAACCTCAGCGAGCCGGACCTGAACCGGCTGGCGTCCTGGTGGCACACGGACGGCGACCTGGGGCGCGGCATTGAGGTTGTAACGGACATGGGCAAGAGCCGGGACGCGGGGTTCACCGGGTACCGGCGGACGCTGGATGCCTTTATTGCGCTCTTCGACCGTTATAAGGCTGAGAACCTGATTCCCTGATTTGCTGTTGACCAGTGGCAAACGTCCGGGCCGGCCGCAAACGCAGCCGGCCCGGACGCAGTGGTCAATGGAGCAGCATCACTTGAGGTCGAAGCGGTCCAGCTCCATGACCTTCACCCAGGCCGCCACGAAGTCGTTGACGAACTTCTCCCTGGCGTCGTCGCTCGCGTAGACCTCGGACATCGCCCTGAGCTGGGAGTTGGAGCCGAACACCAGGTCCACCGGGGTGGCGGTCCACTTCAGCTCGCCGGTAGCGACGTCTGTGATCTCGTAGACGTTCTCCTCGTTCTCCGAGGCTTTCCACTTGGTGCCGGGGGAGAGCAGGTTGACGAAGAAGTCGTTCGTCAGGACCTGCGGCCGGTCCGTGAGGACGCCGTGCTTGGAGCCGCCGATGTTGGTGCCGAGGGCGCGCATGCCGCCAACGAGCGCTGTCATCTCCGGTGCGGACAGGTCCAGCAGGTACGCCTTGTCCAGCAGGAGGGTCTCCGGCTGGAGCTTCTCGCCGGGGCGCACATAGTTGCGGAACCCGTCAGCCCGCGGCTTCAGGTACTGGAACTGCTCGACGTCGGTCTGGTCCTGGGCGGCATCGGTGCGTCCCGGACGGAACGGCACGGTGACGGGGAAGCCGGCGTCGCCCGCCGCCTTCTCCACCGCGGCGCAGCCGCCGAGGACGATCAGGTCCGCCAGCGAGACCTTCTTGCCCCCGGACTGGGACGAATTGAACTCCTGCTGCACGCGCTCGATGGCCTGCAACGCCGTCGAAAGCTGCCCAGGTTCGTTGACCTCCCAACTGCGCTGCGGCTCCAGCCGGATCCGGGCACCGTTGGCGCCGCCGCGCCGGTCCGTCTTGCGGAAGGTGGAGGCAGCAGCCCATGCCGTGGTGGCCAGTTGGGAGACGGACAGGCCCGAGTCCAGGAGCGATGCCTTGAGCGAGGCGATGTCCTGCTCGCCAATCAGTTCGTGGTCGACGGCGGGAACGGGGTCCTGCCAGAGCTGGGCTTCCGGGACCCACGGTCCCAGCATGTGCGGGCCCACGGGACCCATGTCGCGGTGCAGCAGTTTGTACCAGGCCTTGGCGAAGGCGAGCTGGAACTCGTCCGGGTTCTTCAGGAAACGCTGCCCGATTTCCTCATAGACGGGATCGAAGCGGAGCGACAGGTCGGTTGTCAGCATGGTGGGCCGGTGCTTTTTCGCGGGGTCGTGCGCGTCGGGGATGATCTCCGGGGCGTCCTTGGCAACCCACTGGTGGGCGCCGGCGGGGCTCTTGACCAGCTCCCACTCGTACTCGAACAGGATCTCCAGGAAGCGGTTGCTCCACTGGGTGGGCACGTCCGTCCAGGTGACTTCCAGGCCGGAGGTGATCGTGTCGCCACCCTTGCCGCTGCCATAGGTGCTGAGCCAGCCAAGGCCCTGCGCTTCAAGGTCGGCGCCTTCGGGTTCGGGACCTACGTGAGCATCGGCGTCGCCGGCTCCATGGGTCTTGCCGAACGTGTGGCCGCCCGCGATCAGGGCAAACGTCTCTTCATCGTTCATGGCCATCCGCTTGAACGTCTCACGGATGAACGCTGCGGCGAGCTTGGGATCCGGATTGCCCATGGGCCCTTCGGGGTTGACGTAGATCAGCCCCATTTCCGTGGAGCCGACTTCCTCCGACATCTGGCCCTCGCCGATGTAGCGTTCGTCGCCGAGCCAGGTGTCCTCCGGTCCCCAGAAGATCTCCTCCGGCTCCCACACGTCCTCGCGGCCGAAGGCGAAGCCGAACGTTTTGAAGCCCATGGACTCCAGGGCGACGTTGCCGGCGAGGACCAGCAGGTCCGCCCAGGAGAGTTTCTGGCCGTACTTCTGCTTGACCGGCCACAGCAGCCGCCTGGCCTTGTCCAGGTTGGCGTTGTCCGGCCAGCTGTTGAGGGGCGCGAACCGCTGGCTGCCGTCCCCGGCGCCGCCGCGGCCGTCGTGGACGCGGTACGTGCCGGCAGCGTGCCAGCTCAGGCGGATCATCAGGCCGCCGTAGTGGCCGAAGTCAGCGGGCCACCAGTCCTGGGAGGTGGTGAGGACCTCGGTGATGTCCTGCTTCAGTGCCTCGACGTCGAGCTTCTGGAACTCCTCGCGGTAGCTGAAGCCCGGGCCGAGCGGGTTGCCCTTGGGGTGGTTGGCGTGAAGCACGGAGAGGTCCAGCTGGTTGGGCCACCAGTCCGCAACGGTGCGCGGCCGGTGCCCCTTGGGCTGGGGCGAATCAATGGCCGGGTTTTCGCTCTCGCTGCCGTGCGAGGTCACGCTGCCATGGTCCACCGGGCATCCGCCCTCGACCTTGCTGTCCAGGCCTTGGGCACTTCCGGGAGTGGGTATCGGAGGGTGTTCCGGACGATCGGTCATGTGCTTCCTTCCATCGGGCCGAGGCCGTGGAGCGGACTCGGGCGGCCGGTTCAACCTTCCCATTTGATCATGGACTGGCCGCCCGGGGGAGGGGCCGTTTGCCATAAGAGAACAGGCTGGATTGCCGAGGCATCCGGCCAGCTTCAGCTCCTGTTGAGCGGGCTGCCTAATGCGCTGCGCCGAGCTCGATCAGCAGGACCCCGCCGATGATGAGTCCGAGCCCCAGCATCATGACGGGGGTGATTGTCTCCTTGAAGAAGACACGGCTGGCCAGGGCCGTCAGGGCGACGCCGGCCGCGGCCCAGATGCCGTAGGCCACCCCGAGGTTCATGCCCTGTTGGAGGGTCAGCGTCAGGAGGGTGAACGCCAGGAAATATCCGACGGCGACAGGCACGTACCAGCGCCGCTTACCGGTGGACGCGACCCGCAGCAAAAGGGTGGCGGTCACCTCGGTAAGGATTGCGGCCGACAGCAACAGCCACATCATGAGCGGACCACTTCTTTTGCGGGTTCTGCTGCCGGTTCCTTGTGTGACCCGAGTTCAACACACAGCACGCCGCCGATCACCATGGCGACGCCGACCATCATCACGGGCGTCAGCGCTTCACCAAAGAGGAGGGCAGCCAGCAGCACGGTGAGTGTCACTCCCAGCGCAGCCCAGATCCCATAGGCGACGCCAAGGCCGAGGCCTTTGCGGAGGACTCCGGCGAGGATAGCGAAGGACGCGGAATAGCCGAGGACCACCACGATGAAGAAAGCAGGATTATCAAGGGCCGCTTTCAGGGAGAGGGACGCCGTCACCTCACTCAGGATGGCACCGGCGAGAAGAATCCACTTCATGAAAACAGTCCTTGAATGTCGTTGGGGCTTGGTCCCCGTGGGTGCAACCGCAGGAGTGCTGCTGGTGTTCCCGGGCTTCCCACCGCCGAGAACGCTGGGGAGGCCCGGGACGGCTGGTTACGCCTGCGGGACCAGCTCCAAACCGGCAACTGCGGAGCTTCCGAGGTCACTCCCTGCAAGGGCCTGATTCGCAGCCAGGGCACTGGTCCAGGTGTCAGTATCCGCTACTGCTGCCCAGTTCGAGTTCAGCAGCGCGAGCAGCGTGGTGTGCACGGTCTTCGCATCGGCGGAGCCTGCGTGGTTGGCGAGGTTGATGGCGCCGGTGGCATCGGAGAGGACCTCGGTGGTGAAGCCAAGGAACTCTGCCTCCACGGCGGAGGCGAGCACGCAGTTGTTGGTCATGTAGCCGGCCAAGGTGACCGTGTCGACGTCGTGCTTCCGCAGCCATTCGGCGAGGTCCGTGCCTGCGTAGACGGAACCGTACTGTTTGACCAGCTGCTTCCATTCACCGGTTTTACGGCCCTCAACCTCGGGGTGCAGCTCGAACCCGGGTGTGCCCGGGGCAAACACGGGTGCACCAACGCCCGCGGAGTGCTGGATCACGGCAACCGGAATGCCTGCGGCAGTGGCGGCGTCAATTGCCCTGGCAATCGTGGGCAGGGACTCCTGATGCGGCGGGTACTGGATCTCGAGGGGTCCGCTGAAGTACTGCTGCTGCACGTCAATGAGGATGAGGGCGCGGCGGGGGGTGCTCATAATCTTGTTCTCCCTGGTGTTTCTCTCGGCTGCCTGCTGGCAGCTTTTCCAGTCTTCCCGTCGCGGGCGCAGGCCAACAGTGGCACGAAGGCGGATATACGATGGATTCGGGCCAAGCTGTTGGGAGGGGCAGGATGAGGATCGCGGTCTATGCGTTCGATGGGGCAACGATGTTTCACCTTGCCGTTCCGCAGATGGTTTTTGACGAGGTTGCCCGGCAGGGCCTTGCCGGCTGGAAGACGGTTCTCTTTTCTGACCAGGCAGGCGAGGTCACCACCGCTGAGGGCTACCGGCTGGGCGAGGTGGAAGGGCCGGAGGCCGCGGAGGCGGCGGACGTTGTGGTGGTGCCTTCATGGTTCGACGACGGGCGCCTCCCCAGTGATTCGCTGCGGCAGGTGCTCCAAGACGCGCACGGGCGTGGCGCGCCGATTCTGGGGCTGTGCCTTGGCGCGATCCCCGTGGCCGACGCCGGCTTGCTCGCTGGGCGTCGGGCGGTCACGCACTGGCAGGCGTTCGATGCCCTTGCCGGACGGCACCCTGATATCGCCCTGGACCAGTCCGTGCTCTACATCGACCACGGCGACGTGCTGACCTCGGCCGGAACCGCCTCCGCGCTGGACGCGTGCCTGCACCTGGTGCGGGCCCGGCTCGGGGCGGAGGCGGCGAACCAGGTGGCACGCAGCCTGGTCATCGCACCGCACCGGGAGGGCGGGCAGGCGCAGTACATCGAGCGTCCTGTTCCTTCCCGCTCCACCGACGATCCGATCTCGCGCCTGCTGGAATGGGCCCTGGGCCGCCTGGGTGAACCCCTGACCATTGACCTGCTAGCGGCGCAGGCGCACCTGAGCCGGCGGACTTTCGTCCGTTCCTTCCGGGCAGCAACAGGAACGACGCCCGCCGCCTGGATCCGGGCCCGCCGCCTTGACGCAGCCCGGCGGCTGCTCGAAACCACGGACCTGTCCATCGAACAGGTCGCGGCGGACTGCGGCTTCGGGAACGCCGTCACCCTCCGGCAGAACTTCGCGGCCGCCTTTTCGACGACGCCAACGGAGTACCGGCGGCAGTTTGATACCCGGGCTAGTTAGCACCTCGCTTTTCACACGGCGTTTAGCCGCGGTCCCGGGCCATGGCCGCTTCCGTATTCCGGGTTCCGGTTGCTGCTCCGTGGGGTGACGCTTCGTCGATTTCGGCGAGGTCCTCCGGTGTGAGCTCGACGTCCGCTGCGGCCGCGTTCTCTTCCACCCGATGGGTCTTGGTGGTCCCTGGGATGGGGGTGGTGCCATTGTGGATCACCCAGGCAAGCGCGAGCTGCGCCGGTGTGATGCCCTTGCGCCCGGCGAGCGTCCGCAGCACGTCGACGATCCGGAGGTTGGCCTCGATGGCTGAGTCCGAGAATCGGGGCAGGTTCCTGCGGGCATCGCCTTCCGGCAGGTCGTCCTTCCTGGTGATTGTCCCGCCGAGGAAGCCCCGGCCCAGCGGTGAGAAGGGAACAAACCCGATGCCGAGTTCACGTGCGGTATCAAGGACGCCGTTGTGCTCCGCGTCCCGCTCGAACAGGCTGTATTCCGACTGGATGGCAGTGATCGGGAACGTCGCGTGGGCCTTTCTCAGGGTTTCGGCGGAAGTTTCAGATACGCCGATGTAACGGACCTTTCCGGACTCTACCGCCTGCCCCATCGCCCCGATCGTTTCCTCGATCGGTGTAGCCGGGTCGACGCGGTGCAGGTACCAGAGATCGATATGGTCGGTTCCCAAATGGCGAAGGGACCGGTCGAGTGCCCTGCGTGCGTACTCAGGGGAACCGTTCGGCCCATGAGGCGTCCCGTCGTCGTCGAACTCAATGGCGAACTTCGTTGCAATGCCCACGCGATCGCGGTCTCCGCCAAGCGCCTTCCCCAGCAATTGCTCATTGGCGAAGGGCCCATAGGCCTCTGCAGTGTCGAACATGGTCACTCCGAGGTCCAGCGCACGGCGGATGGTCCTGATCGATTCGTTCTCCGTGGCACCGCCGTAGAAGGCGCTCATGCCCATACATCCAAGTCCCATGACTGAGCTGGTCAGGCCCTGCGAGCCCAGTGCAACCTGTTTCATATGCTGTCCTCCAAACACAAGCTCCGGAACATCCGGGTGCATCCAGCGTCGATGCTGGTGTGCACACCATGTCAAATGCGAAACTTGGAAGCATGCCTTCCCTGACACCGGCCGGACCCGATGCTGGCCTCACGATCAGTGAGGCTGCAGATGCCCTCGGCATCACCGTTGACACCATTCGCTATTACGAGAAGGAAGGGATCGCCCCCGCGCCGGAGAGAGGCCCGAGCGGATGGCGCCGGTACGATCCTTCCACCATGAGCTGGCTCGCGGGCGTGCTCATGCTTCGCGGTACCGGCATGAATATCCAACAGATGCGCGACTATGCCGCCGCATACCAGGCCGGGGCATCCACCGAAGACCGGCTGGCACTGCTTGAACAGCACCACGCAGCCGTTCTTGAACGTCTAGCCGGCGTGCACCTGCACCTCAGTGCCCTGGAACGGAAAATCGATGCCTACAGGGAAGCCATCCACTCAGGCGCGCAGGTGCCAAGCCCTTAGCTCCGTCAGTCACGCCGAGGTCCTTGCCGCAGCTCCACCGACAGCAAGTCCTCGGTGGTGTAGCCAGGCTCCGCGTGCACCGAGAACACGAGGGAGTGCGGGTCCTTGATCCGTGCTTCCGCCGGTATGGCGTACTCAGTTACTTCGTGTCCGTGGTCGACATCGGTGTGCAGTACCTTCGCCAGCGGTGCGCCGTTCAGGGTGAGCCGCTGGCGGCGTCCCGGATTCCGCCGGATCTTGACCCTGAGGCACACTGCGTCGGTACCGGGGTCCTTGAGGATGTAGGAGAACCAGCCCGTTGCGGTCCGCCAGTGCAGTCCGTCTTGTCCACCGGCCTTTGTGCCTTCGCCGGCGAAGGAATGGTCAGCTTCGGGCTGCTGCTCGCCTGCCGTGACGGCGTCGACGACGGCTTCCATGTCCGCTGCGTCTGCGTCCATCGCGGCGAGTTCGGCAGCTCGCGCGGAGGGAACGGGGCCGGTTGGCCAGTAGACCGTGTAGCGCTCGTCGTGGATCCCCGCGAACGGTTCGAGCCGGACCCGGACGGGAGAACCACCCTGGGTGGCGGTGAGTTCCGCGGAAAGCGCTTCGCGGCTGACCATAACGACGGCGTCTGCCGGCTCTTGCGCGGAGACCACCGGGGCATGTGCCAGCGCCAGTTGGTGGCCGCTGGCAACATGGCCCATGCGTTCGTCGGGTGCTTCGAAGCTTCTTATGCCTGCGTTCCCTTCCCTGGCGGCAAGGACCACAGGTCCGTACAGGAAGGACACCCACGGCGAGCCGTCCGGAAGGGCTTCGGCCCGGACTTCAGCGCGGAGCCTGATGGAAACTGTGGTGGCGCCCTCCCAGACGCGCCGGATGAGTACGGGATGGCCGTCGTCGGCGGTTCCAGCCTGTGGGGGAACACCCCCGTCGCCCTGGGGCACTCGGACTTCCATATCGGTTGCCCACGCCGGGCGCCGAAGCCGCAGGGTGAACTCTGTGGGGGTGTCCGCGGTGACGGTCAGTGTGGCGACGTCCGAGTGCGGGAAATCTGTCTTCAGTTGAACGTGTATCCCGCGCTCGGTCCAGTCCAGGGTGGATGGAATGTAGAGGTTGACCGCCAGGGTGTGGCCGCTGTGGCTATAGATAAGTTCTCCATAGCTCGCGTGGTTCTCCATCCCGGAGCCCACGCAGCACCACATTGATTCGTGGACTGTTGAGTACACGCGGTAGTGGGACGGCCGCATGGGAGTGAAGTACACGAAGCCGCCCCGCTCCGGGTGCTGGGAGGAGAGGATGTGGTTGAAGGTGGCGCGCTCGTAGAACTCCACCGCCGCCGGATCGCCGGTCCGTTCGAAGCGAAGCTTGGCGAGCTTCAGCATGTTGTACGTGTTGCAGGTTTCCGGGCCCTGGACGTCCAGGACCATGGGGGTGAAGTCCCGCGACGGATGGAAATGCTCCCGGACGCTGTTCCCGCCGATTGACACGGTCCGTTGCCTGGTGACGACATCCCAGAAGTGATCGGATGCCTTGACGTAGCGCGCGTCCCCGGTCGCCTGGGCAAACCGTTCGTAACCAAGCACCTTGGGAATCTGCGTGTTGGCGTGAAGCCCGTCCAGCCGGTCGTCACCCGCAGCCAGCGGGTCGAGGATTGCCCGGTGCGAGAACCTGCGGGCCTCGCGCAGGTAGTCTTCACGGCCCGTCAGCTCGGCAAGGGACGTCCAGGTGTCGTTCATGCCGCCGAACTCTGTGGTGAGCACCTCCTCGAAGGAGTCGTCGCCCAGATGGCGAGAGACTGTGAGCCACCAGTCCGCCAGCCGGGTGAGTACCGTCAGGGCTTTCTCGGAGCTGGCATGGGTGTACGCGTCCAGGAGGCCGGCAAAGGTCTTGTGCAGGTTGTAGAGCGGGACCCACCGGCCATTGAGCGTGAAGAGATCAGCGTCGATGTTCCCGGCAGCCAGTTCTTCGCCGAGCCGGCGGCCGCCGGACATGCCACCGAGGTAGCCGTTTCCGGCTGCAGCCTGGCATTGTTCCAGGACCTCCACAACGTACTGCACCCGTTCGAGCAGCCGGACGTCGCCGGTGGCGGCGAAGAGCCGGGAGCAGGCGGACAGGTAATGCCCGCCGATGTGCCCGCCCATGCCGTCGGATTCCCAGCCGCCGTAGGGTTCCGCTGCCGCACCAAGTCCCGCTTCCTGCAGGTACGGCGCGCAGAGACGGTCGGCGTCGAGCTCGAGGACATACCGGACGTCAACGTCCTGCGCGGTCTTGAATTGGCCGGGCAGCAGCCGGATCCGGTCCAAGGGAAAGGACGACGGCGGCAGTTGCGTGATTGCCGGGGGACTGGTGAGGTGCATGGTTGCTTTCTTGGGTTGCTTCGGCGGCGTAGGAGGACGTGTGCGCTCAGCCCTTGACGGCGCCGGCTACGAGGCCGCGCACGTAGTACCGCTGGACTAGCGCGTACAGGATGATGCAGGGAATCATGAGCAGGACGGCCCCCGCGATGACATAGCCGTGGTTCACCACGCCGAACGCGCCGGAGGCGAGGTTCTGGACGGCTACGGGCAGGGTGAACAGTTCCTGTTTGGTGAGGAACGTCAACGCGCCCAGGAAGTCCCCCCATCCGCCGAGGAAGGCGAAAAGGAACACCGTTACTGCGCCCGGAACGATCATGGGCCGCAGCACGGAAAGCAGGATCCTCAGTGGACCGGCACCATCAATCCGTGCTGCTTCCACCACTTCCCTGGGGATCTGGGCGAATGAGTTCCGCATCAGGAAGACGCCGAAGGGCAGGTTGAAGGTTATGTGGAAGACGATGATCCCGGCCAGTGAGTCTGTGAGGCCGAGCGCGTTCATCTCCAGGAAGAGCGGGGTCAGGATGGCCTGGAACGGGACCATCATGGTCAGCAGGATGAGCGCGAATGCTACGTTCGACCCCTTGAACGGGAAGTTCACCAGGGCGTAGGCGGCCAGGGTGGTGATGATGACGCTGAACACGGCGGCGCCCAGGGCAATGGCCAGGCTGTTCCAGATGTAGGACCCTGCCCCAATATTGGCAATGAGCCCCGTGTAGTTTTCGAAGGTCAGGTTGTCGAATGACTGTTCCGATGACGGGGCCGCGATCTGGGATCCCGGCTGCAGGGACCGGAAAAAGGACCACGCCACCGGGGTAACAAAGGCGATGCATACTGCCGAGCCGATGACCGCATAGATGGCGGTCCTCAACCGGGCAGCTGTCCGTGCCCGGGCGGCAGTTGGGGGTGTGGTGGGGCGGGGCTTGTGCTGCGTCACCTGCGGCGGCGCTTCGACGGACGTTGTCATGGCATCTCCTGTTCGGGGCTGGGCCAAAGAAGTGGGTGGGTCAGTCCTCGCGCATGACGCGGAACTGGATGAGCGTGAGGATCGCCGCGATGATGACCACCACGAAGGACAGGGCGGTTGCGTATCCCACCTGCAGGTCGCCGAAGGCTTTGTTGTAGACGTAGAGCATCACTGTCAGGGTGCCGGTTCCCGGGCCGCCGCCGGTGATGATGAAGAACTGGGTGAAGGCCAGGATGGCCCCGATGAATCCCATGACCGTCAGGAGCCCCAGGTAGCGCTTGACCAGCGGCACCGTCACCTGGAATTCCTGCTGCCACCGTCCAGCGCCGTCGATCTGCGCCGATTCGTACAGTTCGTCCGGAATGCCCTGCATGCCGGACATGAGGATGATCATGGCGAACCCGGACCCCACGTAGGCGCCCAGCAGGACTATCAGGACCGTGGCGCTGGTTGCGTCCAGAAGCCAGGGAGTAGGCGCAGAGGTGATGCCGAGCCCCAGCAGGATCTGGTCCAGCACGCCGCTGTCCGGCCGGAACTCCAGCAGGGCCACGAAGCTGAATGACGTGATGCCGATGACGTACGGAAGGAATACGGCGGTGCGGATGAGCCCGGCACCTCTCCGGTTGGAGCGGACCAGTACGGCGAGCAGGTAGCCGACCACCACCCCCAGCACGGTGGAGACCACCGCAAAAAAGAGCGTGTAGAGGATGGATTGCCAGAAAGTGGTGTCGGTGAAGGCGGTGAGGTAGTTTTCGACGCCGGTGAACTCAACGTCGCCAACGAGCGGCCAGTTGGTCAGCGAGATGACCACCGCGAACAGCAGCGGAAAGATGACAAAGGCGACGACGAGGAGCATGGCCGGCGCGAGCATGAGCATCCCGGTATAGGAATCGCGGCGCGAGGCAGGCCTCGCCGCGCGCGTGCGCTTGTCCCGGCTGAGCGAGGGGGTTGTTGTGGTCATGCCTGGTTCACCTTCAAAACTCGGGCGGTTTCCTGATGCCCGCGGTAGAGGACGTCCTCCATCGCCTCCTGGCCGAAAACTGCTTCGCGGAACATCGCAAGCCACGGTGACTGTACGGTGTTGGTGAGCTGTGTGTAGAGCGTTGTGGGAGCGGCGAACCCGTCGTTCATCCGTTCCATGCCCGGGACCATCAGCGGGAATTTCTCGCTGAAATCGGTATTCAGGATGTCGCTGCGGACCGGGTACCAGCCCAGCCCCGCCAGTTCCGACTGCTGTTCGAGTTCACCCACGAAGCGGATGAAGTCCCACGCCGCCTCAGGGTTGGGGGCACCTCGGGGGATGGACAGCACCGCACCGCCGGAAAACTGGGAAAAGTTTCCGTCCGGCCCGGGAAATGCACTGACGCCGAGCTTGTCCAGGAACTCCGGCTTGGCACTGCCGACCACCAGGTCGTAGGAACCCGGAAACAGTCCCACGGTTCCGGCGAGGAAGTCCTGGCCCCAGGCCGCTCCGGAATCTGCTGCAGCCCCTGGTTGGGAGAGACCCTTCCTGTGGAGTTCCCGGTAAAGTTCCAGGGTCCGGCGGAGCGGGTCATTGCCCAGCACTGCTGCCTGTTGTTGGCCCAATGGCCCGTCGTAGAAAGGGCTCTGGTCTGCCCAGAAGTGCGGCTGGATGACGTAGCCCAGGATACCGGCGGAGTTGCCGGTGAAGGTCACTCCGGAGACGCCGTCGATCCCCTGCAGGGCCGTGGCATGCTCCAGGTACTCCGCGAAGTTACCGGGCCCTTTCTCAGGGTCCAGGCCGGCCTTAACGTAGAGCTCTTTGTTCCAAAACAGCTGCGAGACGTTGGAAAGTGCCGGCAGCCCGTAGATCTTTCCCTCGTAGGAGGCCACGTCCAGGAGCGGCTTGTTGAGGTGCGCGGCGTAGGGGAGTTCCGTCACCAGGGAGGTGAGGTCCGTGAAGGCTTCCCTGGTGGTGAAAACCGGACTGGTGACGGAATCGGGGGCCACAACGTCGGGAACGGCGCCGCTCCGGATGGAGGTGGCGAGCTTCGTTGTCATCTGCCCCTCCGGCAGCACGGTGAGCTGGATTCGCACTGCCTGCTGGGCCTGGTGGTATTTGTCCACAATGAGCTGCGCCGGTTTGAACGCCGTGCTTCGGCACCAGAACCGGATGGTGCCTGAAGGGTTTTTTCCGAAGCCGGCGGCCGTGACGTTGGCTTCCGGCAGCACCGCCGAACATCCCGTCAGGCCAAGGGCCGCGGCTGCGGCTCCAAGGGTAAGGACGGAACGCCGGCTGGGGCCGCTGATGCCGTCGGAGCGGCGTTTTTGGGCGCGCTGAAGGGAGGGTGGTGGGTACATCATTGTTCCCTCGTGTTCTGTAGGGGGTGAATGGAAGGGGTTAGGTGGAATCGCGCACGATGAGCTGGCAGGGCAGCGCGTCTATCCCGGGCCTGGAATTTCCGGTGATGGCTTCGAGGACGCGTGCTCCTGCCGCGCGGCCCAGTTCTTCGAGGTTCATGTCGATGGTGGTCAGGGCGGGGCGGCTGTTCAGGGCCGCTGCTGCCCAGTTGTCAAAGCCGATGATTGAGACGTCATGGGGCACAACGATGTTTGCCTCGCGCAGGCCGTCGGCTACGCCACGCGCGATTTCGTCGCTGCCGCAGAGCACCATGTCCACGGGTTCCACCCGCTGGCGGAGCATCTGGGCAGCCTGCCTGCCCCACGCCTCGGACCAGTTTCCGTAGAGTGCTCGTTCGCCCACGAGGGTGAGCCCGAAGGTCGGGGCGTGTTCCTGGACGGCCTGGGCGCGGATCCGGGCAGAGTAGTCCTGGCGGGGGCCCGCCACGTAGGCGATGTTCTGATGCCCCAGGTTGGCTGCATGTTCCAGGGCCAGGAGCATGCCCTGGACCTGGTCCACCACCACTGACATGTCTTCGGGGTCTGAAGACTGTCCCATGACATAGACGATCGGCACTGATGTCTTGGAGAGCGGGGCGCGGGGGCCGGTGTGGTTGGTCATGACGACGATTCCGTCGACATTCCGCGAGGCGAGCGTTTCAACGCAGTGGCGCTCGCGGACCAGGTCACCCCGGGAGTTGCTGATGAGCACCGACGCCTGGTCGGGGCCGAATGAATCCTCGAGGCCGTACATCACCGGAATGCTGAAGCGTCCGATGTCATCCGAGGTGACCAGGCCTATGGTGATCACCCCGCCGCTGCTGGTTTCGGCAGGCAGGGTTTCGAAGCCAAGCTTGTGTGCTGCAGCCAGGACCCTGTCCCGGGTATCTTCCCGGAGCTGGCCCCGATTGTTGAGTGCCTTGGAGACCGTGCCAATGGACACGCCCGAAGCGTTGGCGACGTCGGCCAGGGTGACCCGGCGGGAGGGAAAGCTCACGATTCTCCTGACATGGGGGATCTGCTCGCGAAACCAAGCCTATGTTGCTGAAGTTTTCCTGTCAACGGAAATGTTTCTGGATTTTTCCGTATCGGACTGATACGTTTCACAACGTGTAATCCAGGTCACCTCACAGAGGAATGTCCGGACCATCAGGCAACACACTGAGCAAGGAGGCTCCCATGATCAACAGAAGGCATTTCCTCACCACCGTGGCCGTCGGCACCGCATCTGCCGCAGCTTTGGCTGCGTGTGGAACGGGGTCCGGCACCAGCGCTGGAGAGACGGGCTCCGCGGAGAACCCGGTTACCATCAACTACACGTGGTGGGGCAACGATGACCGGGCCGAGCGTACCCGCAAGGCGATCGCGCTGTTCGAGGAGAAGAACCCGGACATCAAGGTCAACGGCAACTTCACCGACTTTGCCGGCTACTGGCAGAAGCGCGCCACCGAGGCTGCCGGCGGCGGGCTGCCGGATGTGATGCAGTGGGACCTGTCCTACCTGCGTGACTACGGCCAGCGCAACCAGCTCCTGGACCTGGGCACCGTGAACATCAACACGGACGCGTTCGAGAAGTCCCTGCTGCCCTCGGGGCAGATCAAGGGCAAGACCTACGGCATCCCCACCAGCACCAACGCGTTCGCTGTCTACTACGACCCCGCCAAGCTGGCGCCCTTGGGCATCGCGGAGCCCACCGGCACATGGACGTACAAGGAGTTCAACGACTTCATGACGGAGGTGGGCGCCAAGAGCAACGGCGCTATTTACGGCGGCGGCGACTACACGTCCGTCTGGTGGATGTTCAACATCTGGCTGCGCCAGAACAATATCGACGCCTTCACCGAGGATGGCAAGCTCGGCTTCACCAAGGATGACCTGAAGAAGTGGTGGAACCAGACCGCGGCCCTGCGCGGCACCCCGGCCATGATTTCCGAAGAGCGCGTCACCCAGCTCGCCCCCAAGTCGCCGTTCAGCTCCAACTCTGCAGCGACCGAGTTTACTTGGGACAACTTCATGGCCGGCTACCTCTCGGACACCGGCGCCAAGGAGCTCAAGCTGGTGCCGCCGCCCTCGGACGACCCGGACAACCTGGGCCTGTTCCTGAAGCCCTCCATGCTGATGGTGGCCAGCGCCAAGACCAAGTACAAGGACGCTGCCGGCCGGTTCATCGACTTCATGGTCAATGACCCCGAGGTTGGCCAGATCTTCAAGACCTCCCGTGGCGTCCCGGCGTCGAAGACCCAGCGTGACGGGACCACCTTCGAAGGTACGGACAAGCTCGTGGTGGATTACGAGAAGTCCATCGAGCAGTACCTCAAGGACGCACCCGAGCCGCCCATTGTCGGCTTCGGCACGCTCGAGGCGTCCTTCAAGCGTGTTGCCTCCGACTTGAACTTTGGCAAGCTGACTGTCGACGGCGCCGCCGACGCATGGTTCAAGGAAGCCGAAGACCTCATCAAGCAGAACGCCTGACCAGGCGCTGATAAAGGGAGGTGGCGGCGCCAACTGGCGAACGGCGCCGCCAAGGCCGGAACTGGGCCGACTAGCAGTGTGAATCCACGCTGGCCAAACGATCGGTAGGCGCCAGCAGGGGGTTGTGGGCCCGTTGACCGGCTCCTACTTTGTTGGCACTCACTCACACAATGGCGTGCGGAGGCCGGAAAATGAGCGAACCGTCCAGGAGGGTAATTCCCGAGCAAGGTGAGTTTGACGAGGAGCCCGGCGAAGGCCGGCCTCCCCGACGGGCAAGCCGTACATGGCTGGTCCGCGGCCTCGGAGTGGCCCTCGGCGTCATCGTCTACTTCCTCCTCAGCGGCTCCGGACTGTCCAACGACGCCCGCGTGGTGGCCGGCGTCGGCACCCTCATGGCGGTCTGGTGGATGACTGAGGCTGTGCCGTTGTCCGTCACGTCGCTGCTGCCCATCGCGTTGATGCCCGTGTTGACGGAACGGACCATTGCCGAGACCACTGCTCCTTACGCCAACCCGATCGTCTTCCTGTTCCTTGGCGGCTTCCTGATCGCGATTGCCATGCAGAAGTGGAACCTCCACCGCAGGATCGCGCTGTTGACCCTGCGGCGCGTGGGAACCCACCCGCGCCAGATCATCCTGGGCCTGATGATCTCCACCGCGTTCCTGTCGATGTGGGTGTCCAACACCGCCACCACGCTGATGATGCTGCCGATTGCCCTGAGCGTGCTGACCCTCGTGGTGGAGAACAGCAAGCATGGCGCGGAAGCCGCCGTCGGTACTGGTGGAAGAGACGTTGGCGAGGAACTCCGGGCCGGCGGGGCTGTCAGTGACCTCATCGAGAACCGCGAAGTGCGCGTCTTCGGCGTCGCCCTGGTCCTCGCGGTGGCATGGTCCGCCACCATCGGCGGGCTGGGAACCCTCCTCGGAAGCCCTCCCAACGCCATTGTGGCCGGCTACATCAGTGACGAACTTGGAAAGACCGTCGGTTTCGCCCAGTGGATGATGCTCGGCGTCCCTATTGTTGTTGTGTTCATCGGGCTGGCGTGGCTGCTCCTCACCCGGATGATTTTCCGGTTCCACCTGGACGAGGTACCCGGCGGCAAGCAGCTCATCAATGACGAGATCGCCGCACTGGGGCCTATGAGCCAGGGCGAGAAAATTGTGCGTGCGGTGTTCGTTGGCGCCGCATTTTTCTGGATTGTGCCGGGACTGCTGTCCAACATCGGCGACCTGGGTGACCAACTGCCCTTCCTGGACATCTTCGACGACACCGTGGTGGCCATCGCGGCCGGTGCCCTGCTGTTCATCATTCCCGGCGACAAGCAGGGGAACATGACCCTCAACTGGAAGGACGCAGAAGAGGGTCTGCCCTGGGGTGTCCTCCTGCTGTTCGGCGGCGGCCTGTCGCTGGCTGCCGCGGTGGCGGGCACCGGCCTGGACGCCTGGTTCGGTGAACGGGTCAGCGGGCCTCGGGGCCCTGCCGATCATTCTCTTGCTGGCCACGGTTGTCCTGATTGTCTTGTTCCTCACCGAGATCACCAGCAACACCGCCACAGCGGCCACCTTCATCCCCATCCTGGGCGGGGTGGCCATCGGCATCGGAATCGACCCCATGGCGCTCCTGATCCCGGCGGCACTGGCGGCAACCTGCGCGTTCATGCTGCCGGTGGGAACACCTCCCAACGCCATCGTCTTCGCAACCGGCAACGTCAAGATCAGCGAGATGGTCCGCGGGGGCATCGTGCTCAACGTGGTGGGCGTCCTCCTGATCACCATCTTCACGGTGCTCATTGGCCCCTTCGCATTGGGCTTGGTGCTCTAGAGAACTTCCCAGCCTCCGGACGTAAACTGACCTTCGCACCACACCTTGTGGACACTGTGTCAGGAGCCGCCTATGCTCTGGAAGCTGCTTGTTGAATACCTGCGGCCGCACCGCAAGCTGCTGGCCGCCGTCGTGGTTTTCCAGCTCGCGCAGTCCATCGCGTCCCTGTACCTGCCCACCCTCAACGCGGACATCATCGACGAGGGCGTGGCCAAGGGCAACATTGGCTACATCCTCAGCCTGGGCGGGGTGATGCTGGGGATCACCCTGTTGCAGATCGTCTGCGCGGTGATCGCGGTGTACTTCGCGGCGAAGGCGGCGATGGGCGTGGGCCGGGACCTTCGGGACGCCATCTTCACAAGGGTGGGGGAGTTCTCCGAGCAGGAGGTCACCAAGTTCGGCGCCCCCAGCCTCATCACCAGGTCCACCAATGACGTCCAGCAGGTCCAGCAGCTGGTGCTCATGTCCGCCACCATGCTGGTCACCGCGCCCATGCTGAGCATCGGCGGGGTGATCATGGCGGTGCGGCAGGACGCGCAGCTGTCCTGGCTGATCGCCGTCGCGGTCCCGGTGCTGCTGGTCGCCGTCGGCCTGATCACCGTCCGGATGGTGCCGTTGTTCCGAAAGATGCAGAAGCGGATCGACACCGTGAACCGCGTGCTCCGCGAGCAGCTCACCGGCATCCGCGTGGTCCGGGCCTTTGTCCGCGAGGACATCGAGACGGAACGCTTCGCCCGCGCCAACGCGGATGTCACGGACACCGCCCTGCGCGCCGGCCGGCTCATGGCGCTCGCCTTCCCGGTGGTGATGCTGGTCCTGAACGTCTCGTCCGTGGCCGTGATCTGGTTCGGCTCGTTCCGCATCCAGGACGGATCCATGCAGGTGGGCACGCTCATCGCGTTCCTGAGCTATCTGCTGCAGATCCTGATGTCCGTCATGATGGCCACGTTCATGGCCGTGATGATCCCGCGCGCCGCGGTGTCCGGGGACCGGATCGGGGAGGTGCTGGGGACGGAGTCGAGCGTCCGGCCGCCGCTTCATCCCGTCAGTTCGACGGCGGCACAGGACGGCCGCCGCGGTGAGCTGGAAATGCGCGACGTCGGATTCGCCTACCCGGGTGCCGACCAGCCCGTCCTCACCGGGATCAGCTTCACCGCCAAAGCAGGGCAGACGACGGCGATCATCGGCAGCACCGGCGCCGGCAAAACCACCCTGGTGAACCTCATGCCCCGGCTGTTCGACGCCACGGAAGGCTCGGTCCGGATGGACGGCGTGGACGTCCGCGAGCTGCACCCGGACCTGCTCTGGGGGCACATCGGCCTGGTCCCGCAGCGGCCCTACCTGTTCAGCGGCACCGTGCGCAGCAACCTGCAGTACGGCAAGCCGGACGCCACCGAGGATGAGCTGTGGACCGCTCTGGACATTGCCCAGGCCCGCGACTTTGTGGAGCGGATGGAGGGCGGGCTGGACGCGCCCATCAGCCAGGGCGGCACCAACGTCTCCGGCGGGCAGCGGCAGCGCCTCGCCATCGCCCGGGCCCTGGTGAAGCGCCCTGAGCTGTACATCTTTGACGACTCGTTCTCCTCGCTGGACACCGGCACCGACGCCCGGCTCCGGCAGGCCCTCAAGCGCAGCACCGCCGGTGCCACACTGGTGATCATCGCCCAGCGCGTTTCCAGCATCGTGGACGCGGACCAGATCCTGGTGCTCGACGACGGCAGGATCGTGGGGCGCGGGACGCACCGCGAGCTGCTGGAGACGTCCGGGACGTACCGCGAGATCGTCTCCTCCCAGCTGGCAGCGGAGGAGACGGTATGAGCGCGCCGCACCGTCCGCCGTCGTCCGCCTCTTCCGGAAGCGGCGCTCCAGGGACCAGCTCCGGAACCGCACCCGCGGCCAAAACGGCAAGCGCCGACGTCGTACGCATCCCCCGTCCGGTGGGCGGACCCGGACGCGGCGGGCCGTTCGCGGGGATGAACGTCCCGGCGGAGAAGGCGATGAACTTCTGGCCGTCCGCCAAGCGGCTGATGGGGACGCTGCGGCCGGAGCGGGCGTGGCTGCTGCTGGTGTTCGTGACGGCGGTGGCCGGGGTGGCGCTGTCCGTGATCGGGCCGCGGCTGCTGGGGGAGGGCACCAACCTGATCTTCGCCGGCGTGGTGTCCCGGGAGCTGCAGGCGGGGGTGAGCAAGGAGCAGGTGATTGCGCAGCTGCGGGCGTCCGGGGAGGGGCAGCGCGCGGACATGCTCAGTGCTATGGACCTGGTGCCGGGGCAGGGGATCGACTTCGCGGCGCTGGGAAGTGTGCTGACGTGGGCGCTGGTGCTGTATGTGCTGTCGTCGGCGTTTATGTGGGTGCAGGCGTATGTGCTGAACGGGGTGGTGCAGCGGACGGTGTTCGGGCTGCGGGAGCGGATCGAGGCGAAGATCAATCGGCTGCCACTGCGGTACTTCGACTCGATCCAGCGCGGCGAGCTGCTCAGCCGGGTGACGAACGACGTGGATAACATTTCGCAGAGCCTGCAGCAGACCATCAGCCAGGCGGTTACGTCGGTGCTGACCGTGGTGGGCGTTCTGGTGATGATGTTTATCCTGTCGCCCACCCTGGCGCTGATCGCGCTGGTGACCATTCCGCTGACGCTGGGGATCACTGCGCTGATTGCCAAGCGCTCGCAGAAGCTGTTTGTGGCGCAGTGGAAGCACACGGGGGAGCTGAACGGGCAGATCGAGGAGACGTACACCGGGCATGCGCTGGTGAAGGTGTTCGGCCGGCAGCAGGAGGTGGGAGAGCGGTTCCGGCAGAAGAACGCGGAGCTGTATGAGGCGAGTTTTGGCGCCCAGTTCATTTCCGGGCTGATCATGCCGGCCATGACGTTCATCGGGAACCTGGTGTACGTGGGAATCGCCGTGGTGGGCGGGCTGCAAGTGGCGTCCGGGGCGATGCAGCTGGGCGACGTGCAGGCGTTTATCCAGTACTCGCGGCAGTTCACCATGCCGCTGGCGCAGCTGGGGTCCATGGCCAACGTGCTGCAGTCCGGGGTTGCGTCGGCGGAGCGGGTGTTCTCGCTGTTGGATGAGTCTGAGGAATCGGAGGAGCCGGCGCCTTCTGCTTCGCCTGTGTTCGGGCGGGGGCGGCTGGTGTTCTCGGACGTCTCGTTCTCGTACTCGCCGGACCAGCCGCTGATCTCTTCGCTGTCGTTGGTGGCGGAGCCTGGGCAGACGGTGGCGATTGTGGGGCCCACCGGGGCCGGAAAGACCACGCTGGTGAACCTGATGATGCGGTTCTACGAGATTGATGCGGGGAAGATAACGCTCGACGGCGTGGACGTCACCTCGGTGCCGCGGCGCGAGCTGCGCTCGCGGATGGGGATGGTGCTGCAGGATACGTGGCTGTTTGCCGGATCGATACGGGACAACATTGCGTACGGGCGGCCTGGGGCATCTGAAGCTGAGATTTTGGAGGCGGCGCGGGCGACGTATGTGGACCGGTTCGTGCGGTCGCTGCCTGACGGGTACGACACGCTTTTGGAGGACGAGGGCTCGAATGTGTCCGCGGGGGAGAAGCAGCTGCTGACGATTGCGCGGGCGTTCCTGGCGCGGCCTTCGGTGCTGATCCTGGACGAGGCGACTTCTTCCGTGGACACCCGGACTGAAGTGCTGGTGCAGAAGGCGATGAGTGCTTTGAGGAGCGACCGGACTTCCTTCGTGATCGCGCACCGACTGTCCACCATCCGCGACGCCGACCTCATCCTGGTGATGGAGGCCGGCCAGATCGTGGAGCAGGGCACGCACGCTTCACTGCTGGCCGCGGGCGGGGCTTATGCGCGGCTGTACGAGGCCCAGTTCGCGGCGCCTGCGGCGGAGGTTTAGAAGTTGTGTGCACAGATTTTTCGCAAGAGCCGCGAGCCGACGGATTCCAAGACGTTAGGACCATTGCTTGCCACCAAAGCCTAGTCTGCGCTGCAGTAAACGATTGCCAGCAATGACGAAAAACACATCGAAGCAAAGGTCACCGTTTGCCTCAAATTGTCATTTCTTTTCGATCTTGGCCAGCGCTAGGGTGAATCCAGAACGTTCGATGCTCCGCTTGCGCTGGACCAAGTTCACTTTGCTAAAGAAGAAAAGGACATCCGCAAGCGGGCCAGGCTTTTCCGTGGCAATTGCCAATACCATGCGAGGATTGGTCGGCAGGGTGGAGGATTTGAATTGCCCATTGAATTTCTTGCTGACGTGGGCTCGGTAGCCTGCGGCGTCTTCGCCGTATAGCTCGGCGGAAACGGCGGCTTGACTAAATAGGTGCGACAGTGTGGCAGATGACTCCATCCGTTTAACGCATAGGAAGTCACCTTGGTCAGTAATCATGTCCGCGATCTCGACCTTTTGATATGCGCCGCCGATCGGAAAATTCTTCTTATCGAGCAGCAACCACTGAAACTTTTTGGCTGTGGTCTCGTTGTAGTCTCCCTCGCCGAGTTCCTTGCCGTCTGCACTCTTCCCCCAGATCGGAAGGCCTACTTGACTGGTCACATCCAGAATCGCGCGAACTTGATTGTTTATCTTCTTTACGTAGTCCTTGTCGATACGGAACCATTGGCCTAGACAAAAAACGTATGTCTCTTTATTGTCAATGACTTCAAAGACGAAGTAGTCCCGCAATTTTCGCGCGGTTCTTATGGGATCGCCGCCTGAGTTAAACGGAGTTATCTTGAGATCCTCCAGGGGATTCGCTTTAGACGATTCTGATATTTGGTTGAGAACATCCGTTAACGTAAGGTCCTCGAGATGGTCTCGGCGCTTTCTGTCGCCGGAGATTTGATAATAATCAGGTTCCTCTCCAAAAATATCATCCGGCGAAGCGACGCCAATACGCTGACCTGCCGGATTCTTGATCGCAGCGTTAAGGAGCCCTACCAGGGGCTTAATAGCAGCATCATTCTTTTTGAGTGGAACAAAGTTATCAAGGTATGGGAAGCTCGTCTTATACGCATCTGACTCAAATGATGCCAATAACCACGCAAGAATCGTAGGAATGTCCTTAAGTCCAGCCTTGGTGGTGAGGGAAGCAGCCTGAGAGCCACCCAAGCTGTTGACCAGAGACTTGCTGTCTCCAACTTTTCCTCGAACGAAACGTATCATTTCTCGTTCAACGTCGAGATCTAGATCGGCAATGCTTGCTTGATTTGATGTCTGGCTACGTTGTTGTCTACTGTTTTCGTTCAACGTTCTAACTTGCATCGCTGCAAGTTTATAGGGGTCAACGGCGTTGACGGTTGTTCGCAAGCCGAACTCGGGTTCCAAAAGTTCCGCGTTGAGAATGGAATGTCCATGTCCGAAGCAGACTGCGAAGAACCGCGTCTTTACTTCGAAAAGTAGCACGAGGCTGTTCGATACGTTAATAAACGATGATGTATCAACAAGTTCCGCTGCGGTCTCAGCCCACGAGGGGGCTTTTTCTCGGCCGGCCACAGACCAGGCTTGAAAGGGAACGTTGAGTTTGGTCTTCGGACTTAATTCGGCGGGACCGGACAGGCCCTCAGGCACGACCTTCAGCAACTGCCCGAAACTGTCCGCTTCTTTGCGGTAGAGGTAAACAGAAATTTTCAAAATATCCCCAATGAAGGTTTGATTGCAGGCCGTAGTCGCGTCGACCCCTGGCTCACAGAGAGTCTAAGGCTGAACATCGGGTCCTTGGCAATGCGGGTCAAAACGAGAAGTGGGAGAACCGTGGAAGTGGTGAGGTCATCGTCATGCGGACCGAGACGGCTGTTATGCCGGCGCGTACTGCCCTACTGAAGCGTGCCTCAGACGCTGAGACTGCAGGGAACCAACTCGTGGAGCTCCGATGTGACTGATTTTCCGAGCGGCTGAAGTAGTGCTTTCAGCGCTTCGTTCACTGATACTCATGACATGTCTAATTCTGCCGCTCAGGGCAATCAACCCTTGAACGAAATGCGTCCACCAGCGGACTATGACCCGACTGACTACGTGTGGACCCACGGACGTCGGGGAGTCAGTACAACTGGAGCGTCCATCACGTCGCATTTTGGCGACGTGCATTCTGCGCTACTAAATTTTATTGGCGCCTCAGAAGCTGTGGTGGGCTGCGTCGCCTGGATGACCGACTTCACAATTCTGGACCAGCTCGCGAACATTGAGACAGCCATAATTGTTCAAAAGGAGGATTTCCTTCGCCCCGACCTGGGAATAAAGCAAGGCTGGAAAGCTCGTATTCGAACTAAATACGCGGCATTGCACAACGAGTGGATGCGCTACGATTTCCCCGCGCCGCTCGCGGACATGACAACTAACTCCCTGTCCGGTATTGACGCTGTGCGGTGTGTTGGCACGCATAACTCCGAGCAAAAGTCCGCCACCCCGAGAATGCACCACAAATTTCTGGTCCGACTCCGCCAAGAGACGGTTGAGGGCACGGACTTCGGTGCGTTGGGCAAGTCTGCCGATCGGGTAATTCTCCATCCTGAGGCCGTCTGGACAGGCTCCTTCAACTTCAGCAAGAACGCGGGGGCTTCCTTCGAAAATGCGGTCGAGATCGAGAGTGCCGAAGTAGCTCAGTCCTACTTGGAGGAGTTCAGTCGAGTTGCATCACTAGGTGAGCCTCTCGACTGGACATCTAATTGGGTAATGCCAGAGTGGCGTCTGGGCACCTAAAGCGAATCCGTTGTTAGTGCACTGTTTCGGGCAGAGTTGAACAGTGCGCTGGAGTCCGACCTACCGGGCTTCGCGATCGCAGACGGAACCTCGTCCTCGACGCCAACCTCATCATGGTGATGGAAGTCGGATCGGTGGAGCGGGGTGACCGTACTATTCATTGGCAAGGCGTCAGCCACGGCGAGCCTAACGAAGCCCACCCCGCCCGTCGCCGCTACGGCTGGAGCGATACGCCCTACGGTTGGTCCGCTGTCCTGAATGGTCCTTTCAGGCCGGGCGATTTCGGCAAACACAACTTCCGGTCGTGCCCAAGCGCGGACTGGGCGTTCCATCTGGGAGCGGCACCCAGAGAGACTCAATGGATGTGTGTAGCATGTGGATACCGGGGAAGGGGCAGGGCGTGGAGAACAATGAGGTGAGGCTCAAAATTTTGGGTGCACCCAACTCCATTGACGTCCGTGCCCTACACAGGTCGTTGGGCGGCCTAATAGATCTACTCCATGGCGCAACAGACTCGCATTGGCTGATTGCCGACATGAAGGTGTCTAGTGCTCTCGTTGAGGTTCGTCCTGATGAAGACCTGGATTGGCGGGCTGTCTTTGCTGAAATTACCGAGGGTTTGCGCCATCTCGAAACCATTTCGTCTACTCCCGCATCGTGGGGCGATGCCATGCTTGAGGCCGTCGTTCAGGCGGGTGGCCTAAGCAAGTTCGCAGGTGTTGAGGGCGTTGAATTGACTGTCGGTGCGGCAGGTGAGCCTATTCGCTTAGACGGAGAAATAGTGGCTAACGCGTCACGTGCTCTGAAAGCGCCAAACAAGTCACTGGGATCGGTAGCTGGAAAGATTGACCGCTACCTCAGCCGCAGCGGCAGGAAGAATTTTGGTCTCGTTGATGAGAGCACAGGCAAGTCAGTTAAGGTCACGTTCTCATCCCACATGGAAGCCCGAGTGGTTGAGGCCATAGGCAAACAAGTATTGGCGTGGGGTGAACTACGGCGGGACCATACTGGACGGAAAGTCTCGCTGTCTTTGGAAGATTTTGAAACTGTCGAGACGGTTAGTCGTCCTGTTTCCGTGGACGAAATTGCTGGGCTGCTTGGAACGGATTGGACGAATGGCATCGGTTCCGTCGAATGGGTGAGGAAACAGCGTGACGAGGACTGAACCACGGAGGGCTATCGACACATGCGTGTTGCTGAACGTCCTCACTAATGGCGGCCTGGACGACGCTTCTTGGTTGCCTCGGAGTAGGCAGGTGCTTGAGGCTGCAATCCAGGGAAGGTATCGGCTAGCCCTATCCGCCTACTTGATTCCTGAAGTGGCCGGGAATGGCAAGATACGGGGATCGCATCTACCGCCTATCGACAGGAAGCACCGAGTCGCCCGTACGCGGGAATGGATCAGTAATGCGGGTTTCATGATTGTGGAGATCGACGGCCGCATTGCCGCCAAAGCGGCAGACATCGCTATTACCAAACAACTTCGGGGTGGAGACGCCTTGATCTTGGCTAGCGCCATGCAGGCTAAGGTCGAGGTCCTTTATACGTGGGATTCCGACCTACTCAAACTGAATGGCGTGTACGACTTCGAGATAACGGAACCGCCTTCACCTGGTGATGAGGGGCAGTTGGACCTGTTTAGCGCCGCATCCTAGAGACTGCGTCTTCAGGCCTGTCCGGAGCCTCGGCCTCAATGCGGGCCATCAACGCTTTGAAACCATCAGGGTACTCGGAGTGCTACCGAAGAATGGCTGCCTGTCGCTCCTTTTCCGGGATCGAACTTAACCATGACGTGGTGCTGGGCAGTGGCCATGACAGAGTCCGCCTACAAGTACGTGCTTCACTAACATGATGTCGGGGTGTTTTCGAAACTATAGAAAGAAGGCGTACGTGAGCGACCGGAGTGACAGGCTGAAATCGATGGGAAAGTCGTTTCTTGCCTCGATTGCTACATCTGCCCATGAAGTTCTGGGCCGCGATGCTGCCCTGAACACGCTGAAGATCGACCTTCAGGCTAATGACTACAAAGAAGTAACTGGAAAGCTCGCCTACGCGATTGTGGACCTGCAAGAGGAAGTTCTGAGGCTGCGCACCGAAATTGAAGTCTTACGGCACGACGCGGAAACCAGCTAGCACTGGGCTGTAGAACCCTCAAAAGAAGCCAGCGAGTCATCACAGCTGACAGGCTTCTTTACTCTCATTTCCTAGGTTGTTGTCAGAGCACTCTTATTCAACTTGGGGATAAATGGGCTTGCATCTCTTAACGGTTCTTAGTGAGTGTCCTGCCGTGAGGGATGTTCATGTGAATCCGGCCAGTCCGCTTGATGTGCTTGATCGCGGTGTTGTTGGCTTCCAATCCCGTCGTAGTACACGGACACACAGCGCAACGTTCCGGCCCTCGCACGTAACCTGTTTAGATGCCTCGTTTTGCGCTTGATATTGAGTCCGTGCCCCGCCCTGCCCGTGCGCAGGAGCTGCTGGATGCAGTGAACCACCGGGTGGTCATTGCCGACGGCGCGATGGGCACCATGCTGCAGGGTCGGGACCTGTCGCTGGAGGACGACTTCCAGGGACTCGAGGGCTGCAACGAGATCCTTAACGACACCCGCCCGGATGTCCTCGCGGACATCCACGACGCGTACTTCGCCACTGGCATCGACGCCGTCGAAACCAACACCTTCGGCGCCAACTGGTCCAACCTGTCCGACTACGGCATCGACGACCGGATCGAAGAGCTCGCCCGTAAGGGTGCACAGATCGCCCGCGAACGCGCCGAAGCGGCAGAAAAAGCAGACGGCCGGATGCGCTGGGTCCTCGGCTCCATGGGCCCGGGTACCAAGCTCCCCAGCCTCGGCCACACCAGCTACGACTACCTCAAGCAGACCTTCGCCCTGCAGGCCGAGGGCCTCATCGACGGCGGCGCGGACGCCTTCCTCATCGAAACCAGCCAGGACCTCCTGCAGACCAAAGCCGCCGTCAACGGCTGCAAGCAGGCCATCGTGTCCCGCGGCATCCGGCTCCCCATCTTCGTCGAGGTGACGGTCGAAACCACCGGAACCATGCTCATGGGCTCCGAAATCGGGGCCGCGCTCACCGCCCTGGAACCGCTCGGCGTCGACGCCATCGGCCTGAACTGCGCCACCGGGCCGGACGAGATGAGCGAGCACCTCCGCCACCTCTCCAAGCAGTCCTCCGTCGCCATCGCCTGCATGCCCAACGCCGGCCTACCGGTCCTCGGCCCCAACGGCGCGCACTACCCACTCTCACCCACCGAACTCGCCACCGCCCACGAACAGTTCGTGCGCGAATTCGGCCTGGGCCTCGTGGGCGGCTGCTGCGGTACGACGCCGGAGCACATGGCCGCCGTCGTCGAACGCCTTGCGCCCTTCCGCACCCGCGAAACGAGCGCCGGCAACAACGGCCCCGCCCGCACCCCTTCCGAGCGGGAAGCAGGCATCGCCTCCCTCTATCACCACGTGCCGTTCGACCAGGATTCCGCCTACCTCGCCATCGGTGAGCGCACCAACGCCAACGGTTCCAAGGCGTTCCGCCAGGCCATGCTCGAAGAACGCTGGGACGACTGCGTGGACATCGCCCGCGAGCAGGTCCGCGTCGGCGCGCACCTGCTGGACGTCTGCATCGACTACGTGGGGCGCGACGGCGTGGCCGACATCAAGGAGATCGTCTCGCGTTTCGCGTCGGCCTCCACCCTCCCGCTCGTCATCGACTCCACGGAACCGCCCGTGCTGCAGGCCGGGCTCGAACTCATCGGCGGCCGCCCGGTGGTCAACTCCGTCAACTACGAGGACGGCGACGGCCCCAACAGCCGCTTCGCGCGCATCATGCCCCTCGTGAAGGAACACGGCACCGCCGTGATCGCCCTGACCATCAACGAAGAGGGCCAGGCCCGCACCACCGAAGGCAAGGTGGCCATCGCCTCCCGCCTCGTCGACGCCCTCGTGGGCGAATGGGGCATGCGCGTCGAGGACATCATCGTGGACGCCCTGACCTTCCCCATCGCCACCGGCCAGGAAGAAACCCGCCGGGACGGCATCGAAACCATCGAGGCCATCCGCCAGATCACCGCCAAATACCCCGGCATCAACACCACGCTCGGCGTCTCCAACGTGTCCTTCGGCCTCAACCCTGCCGCGCGCGTCGTCCTGAACTCCGTATTCCTGCACGAGGCCGCGCAGGCCGGCCTGACCAGCGGCATCATCGACGCCGCCAAGATCGTGCCGCTCGCCTCCCTGCCGGAGGAACAGCGCAAGGTGGCCCTGGACCTCGTCTGGGACCGCCGCGAATACGACGCCGACGGCAACACCACCTACGACCCCCTGGCCGTCATGCTGGACATGTTCGCCGGCGTCGACACGGCAGCGCTCAAGGACCAGCGCGCCGCCGAACTCGCCGCCCTGCCCACGGGCGCGCGCCTGGAACGGCGCATCATCGACGGCGAAGGCAAGGGCCTCGAGGAGGACCTGGACCTGGCACGCAGCGAGGGCATGACCCCGCTCGGCATCATCAACGACCACCTGCTCGAGGGCATGAAGGTGGTGGGTGAGCGCTTCGGCGCCGGCGAGATGCAGCTGCCGTTCGTGCTGCAGTCCGCCGAGGTGATGAAGAACGCCGTGGCCCTGCTCGAGCCGCACATGGAGAAGTCGGATTCCTCCGGCAAAGGCACCATGGTGATCGCCACCGTGCGCGGCGACGTGCACGACATCGGCAAGAACCTGGTGGACATCATCCTCACCAACAACGGCTACAAGGTCATCAACATCGGCATCAAGCAGGGCATCGCCGAGATCATGGCCGCGGCGGAGGAGCACAACGCCGACGTGATCGGCATGTCCGGCCTGCTGGTGAAGTCCACCGTGGTGATGAAGGAGAACCTCGCGGAGCTGCAGTCCCGCGGCCTGGCGAAGAAGTGGCCTATCATCCTGGGCGGCGCTGCCCTGACCCGCGCCTACGTTGAGCAGGACCTGGCCGAGCAGTTCGACGGCGTGGTCCGGTACGCCAAGGACGCCTTCGAGGGCCTCGCCCTCATGGAACCGCTGGTGAAGGTGGCCCGCGGCGCGTCCCCGGACGACGTCGGCCTGCCGCCTTTGAAGAAGCGCATCCACAAGGGCGGCGCGAGGTTCACGGTGACCGAGCCGGAGGCAATGCCCGGCCGGTCCGACGTCGTCACGGACAACCCTGTGCCGGCGCCGCCGTTCTGGGGCACGCGCATTGTGCGCGGCGTCGCGCTCCATGACTACGCTGCGTTCCTCGACGAGCGCGCCACGTTCATGGGGCAGTGGGGGCTCAAGCCCGGCCGCGGCGAGGACGGCGCCTCCTACGAGGAACTGGTGGAGCTCGAGGGCCGGCCGCGCCTGCGCTACTGGCTGGACCGCATCCTCGCCGAGGGAATGCTGGATGCGTCCGTCGCGTACGGCTATTTCCCGGTGGTTTCCGAGGGGGAGCAGGTGGTGGTGCTGCACCACGGGGAGGATCGCGACGGCGTCCTCGGCACCGCGGGCCTGCTCGCCCCCGATGGCGGTTCAGGCGGCCCGATCGGCACCGACCGACTGCGGTTCGACTTCCCGCGCCAGCGCCGGGACCGGCACCTGTGCCTGGCCGACTTCGTGAAGTCCCGCGAATCGGGGCAGATCGACGTGCTGCCGGTGCAGCTGGTCACCGCCGGCTCGAAGATCGAGGAGTTCACGTCCAAGATGTTCGCCGCCAACCAGTACCGCGACTACTACGAGCTCAACGGCCTGGTCATGCAGCTCACCGAGGCGTTGGCGGAGTTCTGGCATGCGCGGATCCGCAAGGAGCTGGGGTTCGCGGCCGAGGAGCCCAAGGACACGGCAGGGTATTTCAAGCTCGAGTACCGCGGTGCGCGGTTCTCACTCGGCTACCCCGCGTGCCCGGACATGGAGGACCGCCGCAAGGTGACGGAGCTGCTGAAGCCGGAGCGCATGGGCGTGGTCCTCAGCGACGAGCTGATGCTGCACCCCGAACAGTCCACCGACGCGTTCGTGTTCCACCACCCGGAGGCGAAGTACTTCAAGGTGTGAGTTGGGGTGGTCCGTGGCCTGGATGGAGTGCGCCTCCCGGGCGCGGCCGGCTCTACCTACGCACCAGACAGGATTCGGACCCGAAAGGCTCGTGGGAGCCACACGCCGGGGCGGAGGTAATGCTGCCAAGTGTGAGGTTGGAATTTAGGGCTGTCATTCAAAAGGCTGCAGGAAACTCGTTTTGGACGCTAACCTGACGGTTTTTGAGTGAATTCTGACGTCAGGTTGGGCTGTCGCCTATCTGGGGGAGCTCCCTGCCCCGTGTGTAATTTCTAGCCCTTAGTAAAGGCTCCGGATAAGTTCGGCAGCTTCGGTTTGGAGTGCGGGCGGGTCAGTTTTCGACCAGGCTAGGTAGACGGGGACTGGCGGTGCGTCTCGGACGGGCCGGTAGGCCAGGCCGGCCCTTCGGTATTGGTGGGCGGTGGATTCGGCGGTTATGCCGCGGGCTTTGCCGCTGCCGATGACCGTAAGCCAGTCGTCCACGTCGTCGGTGATTACCGTCTGAACGGGTTGCTTTCCTTCGGTCCAGAGGTCCAGGCGGGTGCTTCCGGTCCGTGGATCAATGGCCAAAGTGGCATCGCTGACTTGGGCTAGTGTGACAGTTCGTTTGGCTGCCAGGGGGTCCTCGATGGCCATTGCGCAGTAGCGCTTCTCGTATCCAGTGAGGACGAAGTCGAGGGTTCCTGGTTCCGGGGTGCGGCGCAGGATTGCAAGATCGGTTGTTCCTTCAGCCAGCCCTGCCGTAGGGGTATTTGTCCTGATGAGCAGCAGGTCTTTGTCGGGGAAGGCGGCGGTCCACCGGCGTTGGAATTCAGGGGTGTGTCTGCCTAAGGCAGACCACGCATATCCGATCCTTACGGTGCTCTTGGAGGAGGACGCTTCCCGCTGGAGATCTTCCAGCGCGGAGAGGGCATGTCGAGCGCGACCTATCACGCGCTTTCCCGCGGGAGTGAGTTCCACGCTGCGGGTGGTCCGCACCAGCAACCGAACTCCTAATGCCCGTTCAAGAGCAGCGACGTTCCGGGAAACAGCGGCCTGGGAAATACCCAGCTCAATGGCTGCGTCGGTGAACGTCCCAGCCTCTGTAACCCTGAGGAAAGATCTCAGGTGGCGTATCTCGAAGTCCATGGCCACCAGTCTATTCATGCAGGATCTGCATTAGTCGGCGCACTTATGCATTATGGGGGAGTGCGGCCGTCGCGGAGAATCCATTCATGGATAAAGCAGGGAAAGGGCGCCAGGGGCGGGCAACCGCCACGCTCGTAGCAAGTGCGCTCTCAAACCAATTGGGTGCGGCCAGTGGCTCGATGGCCTTTCCGGCAGTAGGCCCCGTCGGTGTTGTTGCAGTTCGTCAACTTGTTGCTGCCGCGGTACTCCTGCCGCTGGTCCGGCCAAGAGTCCGGGATTTCACGCTTTCCCAATGGTGGCCGATACTACTGCTCGCGCTTGTCTTCGGAACGATGAACCTTTCGCTCTACGCCGCCATCGAGCGGATCGGTCTGGGACTGGCCGTGACGCTGGAATTCCTTGGGCCCCTGGCAGTTGCCTTGGCCACAACCAGAAGTAAAGGCAGCATGTCCTGTGCTGCCATTGCCGGTGCGGGCGTTGTTGCCATCACACAGCCCGAGGCTTCCACGGACTACGCCGGAATCGGTCTTGCACTCATCGCGGCATCGAGCTGGGGCGCGTACATCCTGCTGAACAGAACGGTAGGTAACCGGATACCCGGCGTCCAGGGAACCGCCACCGCAACCGGAGTGTCAGCCGCGCTGTTCCTCCCCATCGGGCTCACCATCTTCATTACCCAAAGACCCGACGCCGCAGCGGTGCTTTGTGCCGTCGCCGCCGGACTCCTGGCATCCGTCGTGCCCTATATTGCAGACCTGGTAGCGCTGCGCAGCGTCCCTGCCCACATCTTTGGCGTCCTCATGAGCATCAATCCTGTGTTCGCTGCGGCCATCGGAGCCATCGCACTCAATGAGGAACTGGGCGCGGTGGAATGGGCCGGGATAGTCCTCATTGTCGGTGCTAACGCGTTCGCGCTGCGCCTTCGGCGCTGAAGCGGGAGCCGGGACCAGGCGGATAAGCAGCACCTGCAGGCTGGGCTGTAGCTGGGCATCATGGGCATGACGTTCATGATCATCTGGGCAGCGAAGGTTGCTGAGATGCCTATCTGTGTGGTCCCGGCCTTAGGGCTGATGCCGGATGGCCGGTGCAGCCGCTGTCAGCGGATGCCGAGGTCGCTGTCAACATACGAACCGGGGCGGTTTTCAGTGCCATGCTGGCAGGTGCAGCCACCATCCAGCTGCAGCCGAACGGTCACCGGACTCGCTGCTTCGAGCCGGATGTCAGCTTGCTCCTTCCCGTTGCTGCTAAGGCGGAGAATCGATTCTTGGTCGGTGCGATGGGTCATGTGATTACCTTTGCTGATGCGGGGAGAGTGGGTGCGCGCCGGCGGCACGGGCCAGGAAGGCCCGTGCCATCCGGGTGGGTTGCTACTTACGTGGGGTTCTAAGCCTTGACGTATCCGTTCGGGTTCAGCACGAACTTTGTTGGCGAACCGGCGTCAAATTCGGCGTAACCGCGCGGTGCATCCTCAAGCGGGATCGCTTTCGCGTTTACCGCCTTGGCGATCTGAACCTTGTCGTGCAGGATCGCCATCATCAGCTGGCGGTTGTACGACATAACGGGGCACTGGCCGGTGGTGAAGGACAGGGACTTTGCCCATCCGGTGCCCAGGGACAGCGACAGGGAGCCGTGCTTTGCTGCCTCGTCAATTCCACCAGGATCACCGGTGACATACAGGCCGGGAATGCCAAGAGCCCCGCCTGCAGCGGTGATGTCCATGAGCGAGTTCAGCACGGTGGCCGGGGCCTCGTGGGAGGCGTCCTTGCCGTGGCCGCGGGCTTCGAACCCTACGGCGTCGACGCCGCAATCCACTTCGGGCACGCCAAGGATCTGCTCGATCTGGTCCTTCGGATCGCCCTTGGTGACGTTCACCGTTTCGCAGCCGAAGGAGCGGGCCTGAGCCAGGCGGCCTTCGTTCATGTCACCGACAATCACGACGGCGGCACCGAGCAGCTGCGCGCCAACGGCGGCCGCCAGGCCCACCGGGCCGGCGCCTGCAATGTAGACGGTGGATCCGACGCCCACACCGGCGGTGACGGCGCCGTGGAAGCCGGTGGGGAAGATATCGGAAAGCATGGTCAGGTCCATGATCTTTTCCAGGGCCTGATCGCGATCCGGGAACCTGAGCAGGTTCCAGTCAGCGTAGGGGACCAGCACGTATTCCGCTTGGCCGCCCACCCAGCCGCCCATATCCACATAACCGTAGGCGCTGCCCGGGCGGTCCGGGTTGACGTTCAGGCAGATGCCCGTCTTGCGCTCCTTGCAGTTCCGGCAACGGCCGCAGGAGATGTTGAAGGGCACGGAGACGATGTCTCCCACCTTGATGAACTCCACGTCCGGACCGACTTCCACCACTTCGCCTGTGATTTCATGGCCAAGAACGAGGTCCTTGGGGGCGGTGGTCCGGCCCCTGACCATGTGCTGGTCCGAGCCGCAGATATTGGTGGTCACCGTGCGCAGGATCGCGCCGTGGGGTACTTTTCGGCCCACATTGGCGGGATTGACGCCAGGACCATCCTTGAGTTCGAACGTCGGGTAGTCGGTGTTGATGATTTCGACGACACCGGGTTCTTTGTAGGCGACGGCTCTGTTTCCTGACATGGACACTCCTTTTGGTAGGGGTATGGTGCAGGGCCTTCCCTTCGGATGGCCTTGCACTGGTCCGGCGAAGTTGCAGGCGCTGCCCCATGGCCCGAAAGCGATGCTTCGGTGAGGATACCTCCCCAGGTTTCAGGCCACCGAAGCACCCTTCACGGGCACGGGACAGCTCTTCCTTTGCGAAAGCGAAGGCTCTAAGGATGAGACTAGGGTCACAAGAGATGCAATAAAAGCGCAAGATCTTGGAGATAACCATGCGGGATGGGTGCATGATTGATGCGCGGCTCATCTCGCACCACGTGCGCCCGGGAAATACTGAAGGGACTGGGCCCGGTGTATTACCGAACCCAGTCCCTTTAGCTCCAGCTCGCAGGTGAGCTGGTCATACAGTGGGGTGTGTTATTTCTTTTCGGGGACGAACATTGCCTTTTCCAGCGGTGTCACGGTGAGTGATTTGAGCTGGGCGGTACCGCCTTCGGCGAAGAGGGCCATCTTGTCGGCTCCCGGGTTGGGGAATACCTGGTCGGTGATGGTCTTCAAGCCGTTCTGGGCGAAAACCTCTACCGAGGAGCGGTCGAGGTAGATCCGCATGGTGACGTTGCCGTTCTTGTCCAGCGTGACGGGGGCGTCCTCGATGGATGCGAAGGCCGGGTGGAATGCGGTGTTGCCCGAGTTTGTGCGGTCAACGAAAATCTTGCCGGTTGAGGCATCGTAGCCAATGACGGTGGACGCCTGTCCGTCGCCGAGGACGGTAATGCCGGATTTTGTTGCGGTACCGGGGGCGAAGCTGATGTCCACCTGCTGCACCTGGCCTGCCGACTGTGCAGGCAGGGGGTGCGTGCCTGCTGAAATCGGGCCGCCCTTCTTGTCGTTGTAGGTCACTTTCCCTCCCAGTTTTTCGACTTGCTTCACGGCGCTTTGGGTGAGGCGGGGGCCGTCAGGGGTTTGGGTGAGTTTCACTTCGCGGGGAAGGGCCATGGCGCTGCGCCAAGGGTTGGTTGGGGTGTTGTTGGCGTAGTCCCAGTTACTCATCCAGCCCAGCATGATCCGCTTGTCGTCGGGCATATTGGCGAAGGATACGGTGGCGTAGTAGTCCCGGCCGTAATCCAGCCAGTCATAGGACTCCAGGCGGGACGCCGCTGGTGTGGGGCTTGCTGTGAATTCGTCCGCGAGTATGTGTCCCCAGCCGAACCTGTTGTTATCGACAACCCTGATGTGTGCCTGCTGGCCAACGAATTCCTTGACATCCCATGATGCCCAGTCCAGGGATTCACTGTCATTGCCGGTGGCCGTACGGACCACCTGTCCGTTGACTACCAGGTTCACCGTTTCTTCATCGGACCTGGGAACAGCGGCGGTGTCGGTGAGCATGACGTGGTCAAGGGTCAGGTGTCCCCACCCGCCGGTAGCTTCGTCAACGATACGCAGCTGGGCGTTTTGCCCGGCGAATTCGGAGACGTCCCAGCCTTTCCAGTTCAGCAACCCGCCGTTGTCGCCGGCGAGGGAGCGGACCACGTTGCCATTGATGAGCAGCTGGACGGCCAGGGTCTGTCCGGAGTCCGCCGAACGGTTGCCGCCTCCGACCAACATGCTCATGAAGTTCTCCGTGATAGGGAACTCGGGTGATGTCAGGGTACCTTGGCGATCATCACCGGGCACCGTGCCGGTTTCGAACGTGTTGATCCGTTTGGCGCCAATATAATAGTCCCCGCCGCTGGTGGCTGGCTGGAAATTAGGGGTCAGGTCTCCTGTGCCGGTCCAGCCGGCATCGGCCAGCGTAGATCCGTCGGGAACCTCAAAGCCTTCAAACTTGAGCTCTCCCTCGGGCGGGTTGTTGTCCAGCTTGTCGGAGACGTGGGGGTGTTTGCCTCCGCCCACGAGGAAGTTCAGGTAGTCGTCGGTCACGGTGAACGTGGGTGACTCCATGGAACCGAGGGGCCAGTCCCCATCGTTGAAAGAGTTGATCAATCCGCTGCCGCCGAATCCGGTCACGGGGCTTTGACTGGGCAGGGAACCGGTTGCTGGGGCGTCACCGAAGGGGCCATTCTTCCAGTTGCCCGGTTCGTTGTTCACCGTCCAGCCGTTATAAGTTCCGTCGTTGAATCCGGCCAGGACTGTTCCGGCCGGTGGGGCAGCGGCTGGTTTGGTGGTTTCGGAGGTGAACGTGGTGCCGTCGAAGTTGCCTACGAAGTACTGGACGGCGGAGCCTCCAGCGACGCCGCCGGGGTTGATGCTGACAATCATGACCCATTTGACGTTGTTCGGGTCACCGTCAACAGCTAATGGAAACAGATCGGGACATTCCCACTGCCCGCCGGTGGCGTTGGCGGGCCCGAAGTCGCTCAGTGCGGTCCAGTCCTTGAGGTTGTCGGACTTGTAGAGGAGAACCTTGTGCTCCTGCGATTCCACAGCGGTCATGACCCAGTAGCCTCCGCCGGCCGGGTTGTCGTACCAGAAGACCTTCGGGTCACGGAAGTTGGGTGAGTTGCGGTTCAGGACGGGGTTGCCGTCGTACTTGGTCCATGTCTGGCCGTCGTCCAGGCTGTAGGCCAGGGACTGGGCCTGCAGGCCGCGGTACGGGGACGGTTCCTTGTAAGCACTTGTGTAGATCGCGATCAGGGGCGGGTTTTCCGCGGTGCCGAGTCCGGACGTGTTGTTTTTATCCACGACCACGCTGCCGGAGAAGACATCTTCCTGGGCATCGGTGGAGATGGCCAACGGCTGCTCTTCCCAGTGGACGAGGTCCTTGGACGTGGCATGGCCCCAGGACATGTTCCCCCAGGTGTTCCCGGAGGGGTTGTGCTGGTAGTACATGTGGTAAATGCCCTTGTGGAATACGAGCCCGTTGGGATCGTTCATCCAGTTCTTTTCCGGCGTGTAGTGGATAGCCGGCCGGTGCTGCTCATCCCCGAGTTCGGCGGCGGACGCGGGCATGGCGCCCGCCAGTGCTGCGGCGAGGGAGAGGCTTGCCAGTGTCAGTGCTGAGACGCTGCGCGTGCTCCGCATTGTGGATTGTTTCATGTTGCTGGTGTCGCCCTTCATTGCGCGTGTCTAGCCAGTAGACAACGTTGTCAGTCAATGCGTTGGACTGTAAAGAATGTCTAGCGGACAAGTCAACGGTCATTTTGTGGCCGATTTTCTTGAGTCAGATGGCGGCGCGGGGCACGGGGACGACGATTAGCCCCGCGTCCGCAGGACGGGGGCTGAGGCGTACAAATCGGCGGCCGCTGAGGCAAAAACCCAAGGTGGTGCCTACCCTATGGCCGCTGTTTCCAGGTGGGCTATACGACCGGATTGAGCCAGGTCAGCTCCGAGGCGTCACCTTCAATGTGGCGGGCCAGTTCCCCATTGAACCTGGCTCCGTAGTCGGCGTTGATGTGCTCTTGGAACGCGGCTTCATCCCGGTAGACCTCGAAGACGAAGTATTCCCGGGGATTCTCTTCGCGGGTGTACGGAAGAAACAGTTCGTTGCCTGGTTCCTTCCGGACGTGCCGGGTCAATTCGACCATCATTTCGGCAACGCGGGCCTCACTGCCGGCTTTGACGGTGAACTCGGCATACAAGGTTTTGGTCATGATCTCTCTTCAGGTTGGTTTTGCAGAGGCGAAGTTTTTTGAGAAGGGGTTATGCCGGCGGTCGGATTTCGCCGGAGCCCCTTTGGATGAGCTCGGAGGGGACAATGTAGGTCCGCGGAGGTTGATCGTCGCCGTCGATTCTGGCCAGAAGTCGTTCGGCCGACATGACGCCGATCCGGTCGGGGTGTTGAGCGATGACCGTAACCCCGGGTTCCATCATGTCGGCAAGCGTGAAGTCGTCAAAACCCACAAGGGCAACGCGCTTGTGTACGCCAAGCTCCTTCAGCGCACGCATCGTTCCGAAGGTGACGAGGTTCTGGCTGGAGAAGATTGCCGTCGGAGGATCCTCGGAACTCAACAGTCCAAGGGCTGCGTGCCTCGCTGCTTCCTCATCATGAAGATCATCGATGACGGGTAGTGCGGAGGCGGGAATTCCTGCCCTGCCGACCTCCTCCAGGAAGCCTCGCCGGCGCTCCCGCGCGGTCTGGATGTCTATGCGGTCGCCCAGGTAGGCCAACTTGGTGTGTCCGTGCGTCAGCAGATGTGCGGCTGCCTTGGCCGCGCCTACTGCGTTGTCAGTGACCACAGCATCTGCCTCAACCCCTACCGGCTCCCGGTCAATAAAGACCATTGGCAGGTTCCTGGAGTGCTCCGGGATCATATATGCCTGGTTTTTGGCGATCGGTGTCAGGACAAGGCCGTCGACCCGCCTGCCCAGGAAAGCTGCGATGATGGCTTGCTCCCGCCGGGGGTCATCGTCGAGACTGGCGGCGAATACGGCTATTCCCCGGGCGCCAAGCGCATCCTCCATGGCCCGGTGGATCTCACCACTGAACGGGTTGGAGACGCTGGGCAGCAGGAGGCCAACCGAGAGAGTCCTCCTGCCCGCCCGGCGGAGGCTGCCGGCTGTGACATCCAGCTGGTAGTTGAGCTGTGCGATGGCATCGAGGACCTTTTGCCGGGTGGCCTCGGATACCCCGGCCTCGTCGTTGATCACTCGTGAAACGGTTTTGATTCCCACACCCGCGAGTGCCGCCACGTGGCGCATCGTGGGCCGCGTCGGGGACAGAGGTGGCTGGTAACGATCAGACATCGTTGTCAAGAAAGTAGCTCCTTCGCGTTCTTTTCCTATTGACTCTAGCGTGTGATCCTGCTTACCTCGGTATGACATCGTTGTCGAGGCCATGGAGGCCTCAAACACCAGGAGATTCAATGTTGAGTTCCAAGTCCCACCTTGCAACGTCCACCCGCATCTTTGCGGCAGGAGCGGCCCTTACCTTGGGAACGCTCAGCCTTTCGGCCTGTGGAGGAAGTTCCACCGCACCAGGTGCCAGCGAAGGGGCGTCAGATGAAAAAGTCGGTGTCTCCCTGATCGTCAAGACCACGACAAACCCGTTCTTTGTGTCGATGCAGGATGGGGCAAAGAAGGCCGCCGAGACTGGCGGAGTGGACCTCAAGCTGGCCGCCGGCAAGGCTGACGGCGACGAAGATACCCAGATCCAGGCCATCGAAAACGCCATTTCCAAGGGCGACAAAGGCATCCTGATCACGCCGAACGGCCCCTCCGTGGTCGACGCGCTGCAGAAAGCCCGGGACGCCGGCCTGTTCGTTATCGCTTTGGACACCCCGCCGGACCCCGCCGACGCCGCAGACATTACGTTCGCCACCGACAACTTCGCCGCCGGCGAACTGATCGGCAAGTGGACGGCAGCGCAGCTGGACGGCAAGAAGGCCACGATCGCCCTCGTGGACCTCTTCGATGACAAGGTCGTCTCCGTGGACTACAACCGCGACCAGGGCTTCCTGACCGGGCTCGGCATCGATACTGCCGATCCCAAGAAGAACGGTGATGAGTCCAAGACCGGAAAGTACACCGGCGGCAAGGGCGGGGAATACGAGATCGTCGGCAACCAAGCCTCCCAGGGTGCCGAAGACGGTGGCCGGACGGCCATGGAAACCCTCCTGTCGAGCAACCCCGACATTAACGTCGTCTACACCATCAACGAACCTGCGGCAGCGGGAGCCTTCGAGGCCCTGAAGTCCGCCGGCAAGGACAAAGACGTGCTGGTCGTTTCAATTGACGGCGGCTGCACCGGCGTGGACAACGTCAAGGCCGGCGTCATCGGTGCCACGGCCCAGCAGTACCCCGTGAAGATGGCCGAACTCAGCGTCAAGGCAATCGTGGATCTGGCCAAGTCCGGTGAAAAGCCTGCCAACTCACCGGGTCTTGACTTCTACAACACCGGTGTTGAACTCGTCACCGACAAGCCGGCTGACGGCATCAAGAGCATCACCACCACCGAAGCCTCCGAGATCTGCTGGGGTAAGTAGAACCCCGCCTTTCGTCCGGGGAGGCCGGGCTCCGATCCGGCCTCCCCGGAACACCAAATTCAGCGTTAGCTAAAACGCCAGCAACCATCACCAAAGATCAGGACCAACCGTGACCCAGCAACAGACCGCCGGCCCGCCCAGCGCCGGGCATGCCGACCTGGCGGAGGAATTCCTTGACCGCCAGACCCCGCTCAGCCGCATCCGGAACATCCTCCACCGTTACCCCGCCGTCAGCCCCGCCCTTGTACTTCTCATCGCGGTGGTTGTGTTCGGTTTGCTTAATGACAGATTCCTGCGGGTCGAAAACCTCTCACTGATTACCCAGCAGGTCTCAGTCGTCGGCACCCTGGCCATCGCCCAGACACTCATCATCCTCACGGCCGGCATCGACCTGTCCGTCGGCGCCGTCATGATCCTCTCCTCCATGGTCGTGGCCCAGCTCGCCGTCAATAACGGACTGCCCGCCCCCGTTGCCCTGTTCGCAGGCCTCGTCGTCGGACTCGCGGCAGGAGCCTTGAACGGATTCCTGGTCACCAGGTTCCGGCTCCCACCCTTCATCGTTACCCTGGGCACGCTGAACATCTTCATCGCCCTGACACTGCTCTATTCGAACGGGGCGACCGTGCGCGGCTCGGCCATGCCGGACCTGCTGACCTGGACCGGCAGCACCTTCCCCGTAGGGCCGGTACGCATCTCAACAGGTGTCGTGGTGATGCTCCTGCTCTACGTCGCCGTCGCCTTCATCCTGGGCAAAACCGCCTGGGGCCGGCACGTCTACGCCGTCGGTGATGACAAGGAAGCCGCCCGCCTGGCCGGCATTGCCGTGAACAAAGTCCTCATGAGCGTCTACCTCGCCGCCGGCGCCGTCCTGGCCATCGGCGCCTGGATCCAGATCGGCCGCACCAACGCAGCCAGCCCCAACGCCGGTGTGGACTTGAACCTGGACTCCATCACCGCCGTCGTCATCGGCGGAACCAGCCTCTTCGGCGGCCGAGGCTCCGTCTGGGGAACACTCCTCGGCGCCCTGATCGTCGGCGTCTTCCGCAACGGACTCTCCCTTGCAGGCCTGGACGTCCTGTACCAGACCCTCGCGGTGGGCGTCCTGATCATCCTCGCTGTGTCCATCGACCAGTGGATCCGAAAGGTCAAGTCATGACCATGACAGAATCAGCAGCCCCCAACACCGCCACCCGGGAACCCATCCTGAAGGCCAGGAACCTGGTCAAGACCTTCGGCCGCGTTGTCGGCCTGGACGGCGTCAGCCTGGACCTGTACCCAGGCGAAGTCCTGGCAGTCATCGGCGACAACGGCGCAGGCAAATCAACCCTGATCAAATGCCTCACTGGAGCAGAAGTCCCCGATTCCGGTGAGCTCTTCGTCTCAGGGCAGCCAGTGCATTTCAAACGGCCGCAGGACGCCCGCGCCCACGGGATCGAGACCGTGTACCAGAACCTCGCGGTCTCGCCGGCACTTGACGTGGCCTCGAACCTGTTCCTCGGGCGGGAAGAGCGGCTCCCAGGGCCGTTGGGCAAAATCTTCCGCGTCCTGGACACCAAAGGGATGCGCCGCAAAGCCAAGGACGAGCTCACACGGCTCGGCATCTCCACACTCCAGGACGTTACCGTGCCGGTCGAGAACCTCTCCGGCGGTCAGCGCCAGGCTGTCGCCGTTGCCCGTGCCGCAGCATTCGGCTCCAAAGTTGTTGTGCTCGATGAGCCGACGGCGGCCCTTGGAGTGCGCGAATCCAACCAGGTCCTGCAGCTGGTCCGGGACCTCCGCGACCGCGGCCTGCCGGTCATCCTCATCAGCCACAACATGCCCCACGTCTTTGACGTCGCAGACCGCATCCACATCCAGCGGCTCGGCAAATGCGCCGCCACCATCACCCCGCAATCCCACAACATGACCGAAGCAGTTGCGATCATGACCGGTGCGGCCACCGCATAACCAAACTGCTGCCCCTCCGTCAGTCCGCGCACCGGGTTACCGGTCCGCGGACTGACGTCGCTTGAACACCCCCCCAACCATCAGCTCCCCACGAGAGACAGACCATGGATTACCTCACAACAGCCCGGCCGGACGCTCACCCGACGCTTGACGTCACTGTCGTAGGCGAAGCGCTGACCGACGTGGTCACAACCTCACACGGCCAGGTGGAACACCCAGGCGGCTCACCGGCGAACGTCGCCTACGGACTCGGCCGCCTCGGAGTCACCACAGGCCTGCTCACGGCCATCGCCCCGGATGCCCGGGGAACAGCCATCGAAAACCATCTCCGCAGCGCAGGAGTCACACTTCTGCCGGGCTCAAAATCGCTCACCCGGACGCCGTCGGCGACAGCAACCCTCGCACCGGACGGCTCCGCCACCTACGAGTTTGATATCTCCTGGGACCTGGCCGCCACGCCGCCCGCGTACTTCCCCAAAATCCTGCACACGGGGTCCATCGCCACGTTCCTTAGCCCAGGCGCCAGTGCCGTAAAAGCCCTGCTCGAACAGGCCCACCGACACTGCATGATCACCTACGACCCCAACATCCGGCCGGCCCTGCTCGGCAGCCACACGGAAGCGAAAGCCATTTTCGAAGACCTCGTGGCCTTCACGGACGTGGTCAAACTCAGTGATGAGGACGCCCAGTGGCTGTACCCCCGGAAAAGCCTGGACGAAACGGCAGCACACATCCTCGGCCTGGGCACCCGGTTGACCGTCATTACCAGGGGCGCCGAAGGTTCACAATTCACCTCCGGCGACACCAACATCAGCATCCCTGCCGTGAAAACGACAGTTGCAGACACCATCGGCGCCGGGGACTCCTACATGTCAGCCCTGATCCTGGGCTTCCTCACCCGAGGAACCGGAGGCTTCGCCCCGGCTGTCCTGGAGCAGCTGGGACACACCGCAGCTGCAGCCGCGGCCATCACCGTGCAGCGCCCGGGAGCGAACCCACCGACTCTCGAGGAACTAAACGCGGCAGTCGAAGCCAACAACCCCGCTCAATACGCAGGTGCCTGACACACGTCACCAGGGCCCTTCCGGATGTTCTGCGGACCAAGGCAAGCAGCCGTAGGCCAGCGTGGAGTTGCCGCTGTGAAAGGCTGCAGTCATGGACAACTCATCTCGGGAACATGACCTCGTTCTCTACGGAGCGACGGGTTTCGTTGGCCGCCTGATCGCCGCCTACGTCGCGGAGCATGCACCGGCCGGTATGCGGGTCGGACTCGCGGGCCGGTCGAGGTCCAAACTCGCGGCGGTTCGGTCGCAGTTGCCGGCCGCCGCGCACGGGTGGGCCCTCATCGAAGCCGACTCGGGGGACGCGGACTCAATCGCCGCCCTGGCCGCGGGCACACGCGTGCTCTTCACAACGGTCGGTCCATACGCGAAACACGGACTACCCGTCGTCGAGGCCTGCGCACGGGCCGGTACCCACTACGCCGACCTCGCGGGCGAGGTGTCCTTCATCCGGGAGGCGATCGATCGCTATGACGCTCTGGCCAGCACGAGCGGGGCCAGGATCGTGCACTCCTGCGGCTACGACTCCGTGCCGTCGGACCTCGCCGTACTGCTGCTTCATCAGGCGGCAGAAGCCGACGGCGCTGGCGGTTTGGGTGAGGTCCGGCTCGTTGCCAAGGCCAGGGCTGGCATCAGCGGAGGAACGCTCGATTCGATGCGCGGGCAGCTCGACGCGATGCGATCTAGCACCGCCCTGCGGTTATTAGCGGCTGACCCCTACGCTCTGAGCCCCGACCGCACACTGGAGCCGACGACACCACAGCCTCCTGACGCCGGTCCTGTGCGCCGTTCCGATGACGGCACCTGGACCGCGCCGTTCATCATGGCCCCGTTCAACACCCGGATAGTGCGCCGCAGCAACGCATTGCAGGACTGGGCCTACGGCCGCTCCCTTCAGTACGGCGAGGTGATGGGGGTGGCCCCCGGACCGGCAGGAGCCGTCGTCGCCAGTGCAATGGCACTCGGGCTCCGGGCCTTCATTGGCGCGATGGCCTTCCCGCCCACCCGGAAGGTGCTCGACCGCTTTCTTCCGGCACCGGGTGCGGGTCCGAGCGCCAGCACGCAGCGCGCGGGCTGGTTCCACTCCCAGGTGACCGCCCGCACCGAGGACGGGCACCGTTACCAGGCGATTGCTGCCGGCCCCGGTGATCCCGGCTATGCCGCCACCGCCGTGATGGCAGGCGAGACGGCACTCGCTCTTGCCCTTGACGGTGACTGGCTGCCGGCCGCGAAAGGGTCGCTGACGCCGGCCACTGCTCTCGGCAACGTGCTCATACAGCGACTCCGTGCGGCCGGCCACACCTACCAGGTAACCAAACTCGCCTGAACTTAGATCCTGCAGGTCACCTGTCAGGAGTGGGTGTTGAGGTAGTGCAGAATCGCCCGGGCTGTTTCCTCCGGGGCGCTGACGTGGGGGCAGTGCCCGGTGGCCTGGAGCTGCACCAGGGTGCTGTGTTCCAGATTCTTGTGCAGGTAGGCGCCCACTTCCGGCGGGGCAAGCCGATCGTCGGAGCACTGCAGGATCAGGCAGCTGGTGCGCAACTTCGTCAGTTCAGGGCGGGTGTCGGAAAAGAAAGTTACCCCGGCGAAGTGCCGTGCGATGGTCGGATTCGTCCGGCAGAAGCTGACACGCAGGTCCTCCGCTAATTCGGGCTCCTGCGGGTTGCCCATCACCAGGGGTGCCAAGGCCGCGGCCCAGGCGAAATAGTCGCTGTCCAGCGATGCCAGCAGGCCCTCGATGTCTTCCCGCGTAAAGCCGCCCACGTAGCCGTCGTACGGGTCATCCGTGTGACGGGGTGAAGGAGCGAGCAGCACCAGGTGGGAGAAACGGTTGGGGTCCTGCACGGCGGCGATCACGGCGATCATCGTGCTGACACTGTGGCCCACCAGGATGACATTCTCAAGGTCAAGGGCGGCGCAAATCTCCAGCAGGTCCGACGCGTACCCGTTCAGGGACCCGTACTTCTCCCAGTCATAGGCGCTGATGTCGGAGTGTCCTGCACCCACATGGTCAAGAAGCACCAGCCGGTAATCATCAACGAAATAGGGCAGCAGCTTCCGCCACATAGCCTGATCGCAGCCGAAACCGTGGGCAAACATCATGACAGGCCCATCATCCCGGCCGGATATGGTGACGTTGTTCCGGCCGATTACGGCAGCAACTGCTTCGCTCACGTCCTCACTGACCCTCCGTCGGGTGGCGTCCTGTCCCAGACTATCCACGGGGAATAGCGAATCCTAGGAATCCTCCCACTATGACCTTCGTGGTGAGATAGCCAGGCTCTTTACTCGGCTACCAAGTCGGACGGCGAGTGGGCTTCAGGTCCGGCCTCGCCACCCATTGCAGCGACCAGCCGTTCACGAGCGCGCCCCAAATGGACGTCGAGCAGCCCGGCGGCTTCGTCGCCCCGGCCTTCCTCAATCAGTTCCAGCAGCCTCTGGTGCTCCGCCTGGATCAGGGCGGTGTCGAGGAGGTGCAGCGACTGTACACGGGACATGCACAGGCGGACTTCCCCAACGAGCGACCGGTACATCTTGCTGATGCGCGTATTGCCCACAGCATCGATCAGGCTGGTGTGGAACCTCATGTCCGGTTCCACCACGTCCAGCGGCGCACCGCTCGTCACGGCGGCAATGTCCTTGTTCGCCTGCACGGCACCGGCCGGAACGGTCCGGCCGGAGGCAAGCCGGCGGAGCACTTCGCTTTCCAGGTAGGCCCTGGCCAGGTAGATGTCCCGGACCGACTCCGGGCCCAGGTCCACCACGCGTGCCGTCTTGTGCGTTCCCCTGTCCAGCAGCCCTTCGGCCACGAGCTTTTCAATGGAGGCTTTGGCGGTGGGGCGGGCCACCTCGTAGGTGGAAGCGACGTCCGTCTCGGTGAGCGCCTCCCCGGAACCGAGCTCACCGGAGAAGACGCGGCTCCGCAGATCTGCGGCGATCGCCTCCACGATGGAGACTGCTGCTATGCGACCGGGCACGTGCGTTCCCTCCCAAGGTTCTTTCCGAGTTACTTCATCTTGCCAGACAGAACTACATCGATACTTGACCAACATGTGTACTTGTTAGACAATCGAAGGGCGCCACGGTGTTGTGACGCCTAACACAATCTGGAGACATATGTTTCAGCAGATCCTCGACCCCATCGCCGGGTCCCTCGTGATTTCAGCCCTTTGCGCGGCTCTTCCCCTCATCCTGCTTTTCGTCCTCCTTGGCGTCTTCAAGGTCAAAGCGCCTTTCGCCGCCCTGGCCGGCCTGGCCCTGTCGCTGGTGCTGGCCATCATCGGCTGGCAGATGCCGGTCAACCAGGCCCTGAGCGCCACGGCAGCCGGCATCTTCTACGGGCTGTTCCCCATCCTGTGGATCCTGGTGAACGCGCTCTGGATCTACCGGCTCACCGTGGCCACGCCGTGGTTCGAGGTTCTGGGACGCACCATCCGTTCCATCTCCAACGACCTGCGGATCCTGGCCATCCTCATCGCCTTCTGCTTCGGTGCGCTGCTTGAGTCGCTGGCCGGCTTCGGCGCACCCGTGGCAATCTCCGCCGCCATGCTGATGGCCGCTGGCATGAAACCCCTGAAGTCCGCGATTGTCTCGCTGCTGGCCAACACGGCTCCCGTGGCGTTCGGCGCCATGGCGGCACCCATCATTGCCCTCAACGGCGTCACCGGCCTGCCGCTGAATGAGCTGTCCGCCATGGCCGGACGCCAGACGCCGTTCATCGCACTGATCGTCCCGCTGCTGCTGGTGTTCATCGTGGACGGCCGCCGCGGCGTCAAGCAGACCTGGCCCGTGGCACTGGTGGCAGGCGCCGCCTTCGGCCTGGCCCAGTTCGTCACCTCCAACTACTTCGCCGTGGAACTCACGGACGTCGTCGCCGCCGTCGTCACCGTGGCCGCAGTCCTGCTCATGCTGAAGGTCTGGCAGCCGAAGGAAACCGTTGGCATGGGCGGTGCCGTGGAGGCTGCTGCGGTCCCCGCCGTCGTCAGCGCCGGCGGAACGGGCGGCTCCGCGGCACAGGAAGGTACGGCACAGGAAGGTACGACGGCGGCACGCGGCAGCGGCGGCAGCGCCCTGCCTGCAGACCCCGCCATCCCCACGGACAACTCCCGGCCCGAGCCGCGCCAGATCTGGATGGCGATCGCGCCCTACCTGATCATCATTGCGGTGTTCTCCGTGGCCCAAATCCCTGCCGTCAAGGCCTGGCTGACCCAGGTTGGCAGCGTCACGTTCGCCTGGCCCGGCCTGGATATCACGGACTCGGCCGGCAAGCCGGTGGCGGCCACCAAGTTCAAGCTGGACCACCTCAAGGCCACCGGCACCCTGCTGCTGTTCTCCGGCCTGCTCACCATGCTGCTCTACAAAATCAGTGCATCACAGGGCCTGCGCATCTACCGCGACACCGTGGTGCAGCTGCGCTGGACCATCGTCACCGTCACCGCCGTGCTGGGCCTCTCCTTCGTGATGAACCTGTCCGGCCAGACCACCACCCTGGGCTTCGCCCTGGCCTCCGCCGGCGGCTTCTTCGCCCTGCTGTCGCCGCTGATCGGCTGGATCGGCGTGGCACTCACCGGCTCGGACACCTCCTCCAACTCGCTGTTCGGGCAGATGCAGGCCACCGCAGCGGAGCAGACCGGACTTTCACCCGTGCTGATGGCTGCGTCCAACTCCTCCGCCGGCGTGATGGGCAAGATGCTGTCCCTGCAGAACCTGGCCGTGGCCTCGGCTGCGGTGGGTCTTGACGGTGCCGAGGGAACCCTGTTCCGCAAGCTCATCGGCTGGAGCCTGGGCCTCCTGGCCCTCATCACGGTCCTGATCTTCCTGCAGTCAACGCCCGTCCTCGGCTGGATGGTTCCCTGATATGGCACCGCTGGACCTCGCAGCCCTCCGCTCCGCCGTCACCGATCCCGCCCAGGTCAAAACCCGGGCCATCGACCTGCACGCAAACGCCCATGACGCCTCCCACTTCCTGTTGATCCCGCAGGCCGTGGTCACCGCCGGAAGCGCAGCCGATGTGGGCGGGCTGCTCCGCGCGAGCGCCGCCCAGGGCGTCCCGCTCACGTTCCGCTCCGGCGGAACCAGCCTCAGCGGACAGGCCGTCACCGATGGCGTGCTGGTGGACGTGCGGCGCAATTTCCGGGACGTTGAAGTGCTCGACGGCGGTGCGCGCGTCCGGGTGCAGCCCGGCGTCACGGTGCGGGCGCTGAATGCCCGGCTGGCACCCTACGGCCGGAAGTTCGGGCCCGATCCGGCCAGCGAGGCCGCGTGCACCATCGGCGGTGTGGTGGCGAACAACTCGTCCGGCATGAACTGCGGCACCGTGGACAACGCCTACCGCACGCTCGAGTCCCTCACCGTCGTGCTCCCGTCCGGGACAGTCATTGACACCGGCGCCCCGGACGCGGACACCAGGCTGCGCGCGCTGGAGCCGGAGCTTTACCAGGGGCTGGCGGAACTCGCGGCCAGGGTGCGCGGGAACAGTGAGTCCGTGCGCAGGATCCGGCAGCAGTTCGCCATGAAGAACACCATGGGCTACGGCCTCAACACGCTGCTGGACTTCAGCAGCCCGGTAGACATCATGGCCCACCTGATCGTCGGCAGCGAGGGAACCCTGGGCTTCGTGGCCGAGGCCGTCTTCCGCACCATCCCGCGGCTGCAGCACGCCGCCACCGGACTGCTCGTCTTCCCGGACCTGCAGGCGGCCAACGCCGCCCTGCCCGCGCTGGTGGACACCGGTGCGGCCACGGTGGAGCTCATGGACGCGCTGTCCCTCAATGTGGGCCAGACGCTGAAGGGGACTCCCGCCGTCGTACGTGACCTGGTGGTGCGGGACCACGCTGCCCTGCTGGTTGAATACTCGGCCGAAGCGCAGGACCAGCTCGCGGAGCTGCAGCAGGGCGGTGAAAGCATCCTCAAGGAGCTGAGCCTCTCCGCCGAAGCCCACTTCACGGGTGACGCCAAAGCACGTGCGGGGCTCTGGCACCTGCGCAAGGGCCTGTACGCCTCGGTGGCGGGCGCCCGGCCGCAGGGGACCACCGCCCTGCTGGAGGACATCGTGGTGCCGGTTCCCGTGCTCGGCCGCACCTGCCAGGACCTCATCGGGCTGTTCGACAAGTACAGCTACAGCAACAGCGTGATCTTCGGCCACGCCAAGGACGGCAACGTCCACTTCATGCTCACGGACGGGTTCACCACCGCCGAGGAGCTGGACAGGTACAGCTCGTTCACCGAGGACATGGTGGACCTGGTGCTGGGGGAGGGCGGCTCACTCAAAGCCGAGCACGGCACCGGACGGGTGATGGCGCCCTATGTGCGGCGGCAGTACGGGGATGAGCTGTACGGCGTGATGCGCAGGATCAAGGAGCTGTTCGATCCACGCGGCATCCTCAACCCCGGCGTCATCCTGGACGACGATCCCGAGGCGCACCTCCGGCACATCAAAACCGCGCCGCCGGTGGCCGAAGAGGTGGACCGCTGCGTTTCCTGCGGCTACTGCGAGCCGGTGTGCCCCAGCAAGGACCTCACGCTGACGCCGCGGCAGCGCATCGTCACCCTGCGTGCCATCGAGGCCGCGCGCCTGGCCGGGGACACGGCACTCGTGGAGCAGCTGGAGAAGGACTACGACTACGAATCGGTGCAGACCTGCGCCGTGGACGGCATGTGCCAAACGGCCTGTCCGGTGGAGATCAACACGGGGCTCCTGGTCAAGCGGATCAGGCGTTCCGACGCCGGTTCCGTTGCCAACGGCGCCTGGAACGCGGCTGCCAAGCACTGGGAAGGGGTGACCCGCGGCGCTTCGCTCGCGCTCACCGTGGTCAACAAGCTGCCGGCCGCTGCGCTGGTCCCGCCCAACAAGGCCGCCAGGGCGGTCCTGGGCACGGACACCGTTCCGCTGTACTCGGCGGAGCTGCCGGGTGGCGGTTCCGTGCGGAAACGTCCGACGCCGGACCGGGCACCGGACGCCGTCTACTTCCCCGCGTGCGTGGGGACCATGTTCGGGCCGGCTGGTGCGGACCAGTCCGGCACGCCCGGGCCGGGAGTCCAGTTCAGCTTCGAGCAGCTGTGCGAACGGGCCGGGATCACCCTGCTGGTGCCCCAGGGAATCGATGGCCTGTGCTGCGGCACCCCCTGGTCCTCCAAGGGCATGGTGGCCGGCCAGGCGACCATGCAGGAGAAGACCCTGGCCGCGCTGCGGGAAGCCACCCGGGACGGCGAACTGGCCATCATCTGCGACGCGTCGTCCTGCACGGAGGGCCTGCGCCAGGCCGTGGAATCGGATGTTCCCCTGGCGGGGCAGCGTCCGCTGCGGATTGTGGATGCGGTGGATTTCGCGGCCGAACGCATCCTGCCCAGGCTCCCGGACCACAAGAAGCTGGATTCGCTGGCACTGCACCCCACCTGCTCGTCCACGCGCATGGGGATCAATGCGTCCCTGGATGCGGTGGCCGGTGCAGTGGCGGAGAAGGTGGACGTCCCCGTGAACTGGGGCTGCTGCGCCTTCGCGGGGGACCGGGGCATGCTCCACCCGGAGCTCACGGAGTCGGCCACGCGGAAGCAGGGGGAGGAGGTCGCGGAGCTGGGCGCGTCAGCCCATGCGTCCTGCAACCGCACCTGTGAGCTGGGGATGACCAGGGCAACCGGGGCTGAATACCGGCACGTGCTGGAGCTGCTGGAGGAAGTGACGCGGGGCTGCTGAATCCCGCACGGGTTTTCACTACCGGGTTTCGCGTGGTGCAATCCCCTTATAGGGCGATATCGGTGCAGCATTTCCCGCAGCGTGCGGGTGAGCTGCCGGTGTGCTCAGACCCTAAGGTGCAGCCGGTCCCTGGCCGGGTCGGATTGTTGCTGCGCGGCGCGCCCGCCGGCGTTTCCACCCGCGCTGGAGACCGGCTTCACCCGCCGGAATGCGGCGAGAATGGCCCGCCCCACCACAACGATGCCAATGATGGTGGTGACGGCTCGCAGGGTGTCCCAGCCCGCCGTCGACGTCACCAGCGAGTACAGCAGGAAGCTGCTCAGATTGGTGGCCAGCGGCGCGCCGGGCTCGTAGGAGATGCCGGTGCCGGCCCCCACCGCGAAGGGCCAGAACCACAGGTTGGTCAGCAGGCCGAACAGGTAGGACGCCACGGCACCGTAGCCGCACAGCATCCACAGTTCTGCCTTGCCGCGCACCCGGCGGGGGAGCAGTCCGGCCCCGGCTCCCACCCACGCGCAGGCGAAGATCTGGAACGGTGTCCACGGCCCGATGCCGCCCCACAAGGCACTTGAGAGGGCGATGGTTGCGGCGCCGAGGAGCATGCCGAACCGGGCACCGAACGCCCGGCCCGCCAGGATCAGCAGGATAAAGACCGCTTCCACGCCCCCGACGCCGGTGCTCGCCAACCGCACCGCCGAACCGACCGCTGCCAGGACGCCGAGCAGCGCCACCGTATGAGCGGAGCGGACCGAGCCGTCCAGGGACACGACGACGGCGATGACGGCGAGCGGCGCGATGGCCAGCGCCGCGTAGGGGAGGGC
>NZ_JBJURL010000070.1:0-22434 GCF_046097905.1 Pseudarthrobacter sp. NKDBFgelt
CCCAAGCGCTCCAGCGTTCCATCCTGGGACGAAATCGTCTTCGGTACCCGCGGGGACTGACTCCCGGGCCGGCCAAAGCCCCGGACCTGCCGCCCGCTCCCGCCTACGGCCGGCGTTCCGTGGCGGACGTGCTGACCAGTGCCGCAGCCAGCCTGGGCCTCGACGGATTCACCAACACCCTTGGCCTTCCCGCGGCGTCCCGCGTATGCGTCGTCGTCGCCGACGGCCTTGGCCGGAACCTCCTGAAGCAGAAGTCCGCCCATACCCCCTTCCTGCGCTCCGTCATCCAGGCCGGCCAGGGCGCCGTCCCCGTGTGGCTCGATTCGGCGTTCCCTTCCACCACGGCCGCCGCGCTGGCCAGTTTCGGCACCGGCCTGCCCCCGGGCCAGCACGGCCTGGTGGGCTACGACGTGCTGGATCCGGAGCAGGACAAAGTGGTCAACCTTCTTGGCAACTGGGACCCCGGGGTTGACCCGGTGGCCTGGCAGCCGTTCCCCACAGTGCTGGAACGCGCTGCCGGCCAGGCCGCAGTGACCACTGTCAGCCTTCCCCAGTTCGGGGACTCACCCATGACCCACGCCGCCCTCCGCGGCGGCACCTTCATTCCCGCCACCACCTCCCACGCCCGGACCGCCGCGGCCGCCGAAGCCCTGGCAGCGCCAGGGCCAGGCCTGATGTACTTCTACGTCAACGAGCTTGATAAGGCAGGGCACCGCCACGGCTGCCAGTCGCAGGAATGGGAACACCAGCTTGAAGAGCTGGACGCCGTGATGAAGCGCCTGAATTCCTCCCTGCCGGCAGGCACCAGCATCCTGCTGACGGCGGACCACGGCATGCTCGACGTACCGGAGCAGCAGCGCATCGACTTCTCGGCGGATCCGCAGCTGGTGGAAGGAGTACGCCACACGGCCGGCGAACCGCGGATGGTGCACCTGTACCTGGACGACGCGTCCGACGCCGGTGCACGGGAGCGGCTCCTCGCCGCCTGGCGCGGCCGTTTCGGTACCCGCATCTGGGCGTTCACCAGGGAAGACGGCATCGCCGCAGGACTTTTCGGTCCGGTCCGGCCCGCCGTCGAGGGCAGGATCGGCGACGTGATGATTGCGGCCCGCGACGAGCTCGCCCTCTACGACACGAGGCGTGTCCGCCCCACCGCGATGGAGGTCGTGGGCCAGCACGGATCGCTGACCAAGGCCGAGCGGGAAGTTCCGCTCCTCTATTTCACGGCCGACGGCAGGAGCGCCCGCCGTGGCTGAGCTCGTCTTCTTCTCCGGCACCATGGACTGCGGCAAGTCCACCCTCGCGCTGCAGATGGACCACAACCACCGGGTCCGTGGCCGGGGCGGCGTCCGCTTCAGCCGCAACGACCGCGCCGGCGAGTCCCGTATCTCCAGCCGGCTTGGACTGGAAACCGACGCCGTGGAAGTAGTGGACGGAACGGATTTCTGGGAGGAAGTCATGCGACGGCGCACCCACGGCCAGCGCGTAGACTACCTGATCTGCGATGAAGCCCAGTTCTACACGCCTGAGCAGGTGGAGCAGCTGGCGAAAGTCGTGGACGAAATCGACGTGGACGTCTTTGCCTTCGGCATCACCGCTGACTTCCGCACCCGGCTGTTCCCCGGCTCCCAGCGGCTGATCGAACTCGCGGACCGGGTGCAGGTCCTGCAGGTGGAAGCACTGTGCTGGTGCGGCCGCCGGGCAACGCACAACGCACGCACGGTCGACGGCGTCATGGTCACCGAAGGCGCGCAGGTAGTGGTGGGCGACGTTGACATGGCCGTGGACGGCCCGGCCGCCACGGCGGCAGGCCACATCCCCGTGGTGGGATATGAGACGCTGTGCCGCCGCCATTTCATGCGCCGCGTCACGGCGCATGGCGCCAACCTCATGGCCGAACAGGACCAGCTGCTGCCGTTCGAGGTGGATGCGTGCCTGTGGCGGGGCACCGGCGGGACCGGCGCGGACGCCTAGACAGTCCTTCCGGCGGCGCGGGCTGCAGGCCCGGGAGCCAGCCGCCGGCCCGGGAGTCAGTCCCCGCGGGTACCGAAGACGATTTCGTCCCAGGATGGAACGCTGGAGCGCTTGGGCCTGGCGGGCTGGCGTTCGGGAGTTCCCGCCTCCGGCAGTTGGCCGGTGGTGGGGGAGGAGTCTTCGTTCCGGGGCGCAGGACGCTTCGGGGCGCCGCCCAGCAATTCGTCCAGTCCCGCGCCACTGGATGTGCCGTTCCCGTTGCCCTGTGCTGCGTCCGCTGCCGCGGCGCCGGAGGCCCGCTGCGGTGAAGCCACAATGGTTATTTCCCGGGTATCGGTGCTGACGCCGTTATGCAGCCGCAGGTTCTCGTCGGCGGGTTCGTGCTGGGGCGGCAGGAGGCTGAGCCGGGACAGCATGGACGGCCGGGCATCCCGCCGCCGGACGAAGGAGTCGCCCTGGGCAGCAGGCGCTTCGGTACGGTCAGGTTCCTGCCCGGCGTCGTGTTCTTCCGCTTCCGGGGTGATCTCCGAGGGCCGGGGGTGGGCGGCAGGAACGCCAGTGGTCAGGAGCAGCGCCAGGGCGTCGTCGGAGTCCTCGTCCACGCCAAGCCGCTGGCCCCGTCGGGAGCGCAGCATGTCCAGGAGGCCGTCGGATTCCTTATCCTTGCCGGCCGCCTGGCCGGCGTTGCCGCCCTGGTTGCCGGGAGCGGAGTCGGCATCGGTCTCAAAATCAAAGGGCCGGTCGGAGACGGCGGACAACCTGCGGGCCGGGACCGGTCCGTCCAGGGGCTCCAGCTCACTGAGCTGCTGGGCCCAGCGGTTGGCGTTATGCAGGGACTTCCGGGCCGGGCTGAAGGTCCACAGCGCGGGCGGCTCCTCGCCGATTCCCTGTGCGCCGCCGTTCTTCGCCTCGAAGGTGGCAGACACGGTCCAGGTCCCGTCCTGGCGGCGCCATGAATCCCACTCCGCGGAGGCGGGGTCGATGCCATGCGCCGAAAGCCTGTGCGCCACCATGTCGCCCAACGTGGCCGGGCTGTCACCGAATGCTGAGCGGTAGATGTCGTGCCCGGGCGACGGCGCGGCCACTTCCACCTTGCGGGCCTGCTGGGCCACGTACTCCCGTTCTGCGAGGACCGGGCCCTCGTACCGTTCAACCTTGGCCAGCGGCAGCCCGGAAGCCTCGGCTACGTCCGCCGCCGTGGCTCCGGCCCTGATCCGGGCCTGGATGTCCCGCGGGGACATGGGAATGGCAGGCCGCTCGACCCGCGGCTTAACCGCGGACCTGCTGGCCGTCCTCAGCGCTTCATCGATCGGCAGCTGGAACATCTCGCCGCCGGCCCCGCTCAACAGGAGGTGAGTCCCGTCGTCGTGTACGCCTACAAGCCGTAGATCCTGCATACAAATCCTCCACCCTGGCATTACTATCACTCGAAACTTTGCCATCCGGCGGCCGGGTTTTGGCTCAAGGGGCAGGGCGCGCCGCGATTTTCCGGGAGATCCGGGTGAAAGGGGACCTGCAGGCTAGTGCCTTGAGAGGGCTGCCGTCAGCTCATCGGGGCGGCGGGTGGAGGTCAGCCAGTACGGCGTCGGGTCTGATGGATCGGTGATCTCAACCTTGACCACCGGATCGATCCAGCCCCGGATGCAGAGGTAGGCCAGCCCGTTCAGCCGGGTGCCGCGTTCCGCCGTCGCTTCCCCGCCGCGGAACGGCTGGACGGCACCCACAAAGCGGCGCTCGATGGTGGCCCGCCCCACGGTCAGGGTTTTCGGGGTCACCACGATGCTCGGGGTGGAAAGGACCAGGAGTACGGCGATGATGGCAAAAAGCACCACTGCGGCCGTGTACCCGGCGGCTGCGCTGATCGGGGCGAACACCAGGATCCCCGCGCCTGAAACGCCTGCCGAGATGATCCAGATCCATACGTTCGGCCACAATTTTTCGCGATAGATCACGTCAGCTTCGGCTGAGGGAGTACTGGGCACGGACGCGGCGGAACTGGATTCGGGCATGGACCAAGCTTTCCACCTTTCCCTGGCTATTTCATCCCGGCCGGGCCCGTCCCGGCTGTGCCGGCCGGTGCCGTTCAGGGCGGGACCGCACTGGGAGGTCCGGCCCGGCAGGCTGTACGCAGGCTGTACGCAGTGGGCAGCCGCCCGCGGCCTAGGTCCCATCCGCGGGCGCGGGTTAGAGTGAGTTACTGTGACTGATCAATCCGCAGCAGTAGACACATTTCCCCCGGACCCGCCTTCCGGGGACGAGCCCCTTGCCTCGGCCCCGACCCTGCAGGTCCAGCTGAAGATGCTGGACCCGGGCCTGGAAGCGCCGTCGTACGCGCACCCGGGCGATGCCGGCGCTGACCTTCGCGCCAGGGAAGACGTTGTCCTGCAGCCGGGAGAGCGCAAGCTCGTACCCACCGGAGTGGCCATTGCCCTGCCTGAGGGATTCGTGGCCCTCATCCACCCCCGCTCCGGACTGGCCACCAGGCACGGGCTGACTATCGTCAACGCCCCGGGAACGGTGGATGCCGGGTACCGCGGGGAAATAGCAGTCACCCTGCTGAACACCGATGCCACCCAGCCCATTGAGCTGCACCGCGGCGATAGAATTGCCCAGATGGTGATCCAGCGGGTTGAGTACGCCCAGTTCATCCCCGTCAACGAATTGAGCGGGTCCGTGCGCGGCACCGGAGGATTCGGGTCCACCGGCGGGTTCAGGCGGCCCGGAGCCTGAGACAAGTATTTCCGTTCCGGCAGGCTCGCTGCCGGCAAGCGGCAGAGCACGACGGCGGGACCCCCTCAGGGCCGGACCGGCACATTTCACAACTAAGGAGACACCCTCATGGTCTTTGGGCTCGGCAGGAAAGCCAAGAAGGAAGAAGTATCCGAACCGGATGACTCTCTGACCACCGCGGAGTCCCCGGAGGACGCCGCGGCAGGCTCCGGTGTCCGCGCCAACGGACCGTTTGATGAATCCGAAATCACCAGCCGCGACGGTTACGTGGACCTCGGCGCGCTCCTGATCGCACCCAGTGAGGGCCTGCAACTGCGCCTCGAGGTTGAAGAAGCCACCCAGCGCGTGGTGGCCGTTACCTTGGATCTCAACGGGTCGAGCCTGCAGCTTCAGGCTTTCGCCGCCCCCAAGACCGAAGGCCTGTGGGACGAAATCCGTGAGCAGATCGGCCAGTCCGTCGGGGCACAGGGCGGCCAGGTCGAGGAAGTCGAGGGAGGCTTCGGCACTGAACTCGTAGCGAAACTGCCGGCCGGGCTGCCTGACGGCAGCCAGGGATACCGGGTGGCGCGTTTTGTAGGCGTTGACGGTCCCCGCTGGTTCCTCCGTGGCGTGCTGGGCGGCCCGGCAGCCCTGGAACGGGCTGCTGCCGAGCCGCTGGAAGCCCTCTTCAGGCAGGTTGTGGTGATCCGGGGCGGCAGCCCCATGCCGCCGCGGGACCTGCTGCAGCTCCGCCTGCCCAAGGACGCTGCCGCAACCCCACCGCCGGCCGCCACCCCGCAGCCCGCCCCCGCGCTCCAGGAGCCGGAACGTGGTCCGGAAACCACACAGATTGGCTGATCCTGCACCGGACGGCGTGCCCCGGCACCACGCCGGAACACTCCCTATCAGCCAGCTTCCGGACAAGGGCCGTGTCACTTGCCAGGGGCGCATCGAATCGGTGACTTTCCTCCCGGCAGACCAGGCTGCCGCCTTCAGCGCCATGGTCTCCGACGCCGAGCCGGGAAAAGCCTCCGCCCAGGCTGGTGCACGGCGCGGAAGGCTACGCGTTGTGTGGCTGGGGCGCCGGCGCGTGCCGGGCATTGAAGCCGGCGCGGAGATCCGGCTGGACGGAATGCTTTCCACGAACAACGGACTGCCCACCATGTTCAACCCACGCTACGAAATACTGTCCCGCCAGGAGAACGAATGACCGCGCCCCAGCCCGACCCCTCCGCCGGATCCCAGGGGCCGGATACTCCCGGCCGCGCAGGCAAGCCGGGCCCGGCGCAGGAGCCTTCCCCCGTGGCGGGCCTCGCAGCGGAATATGCCGCCAAGGCAGGACTGCACCGGACACACGACGGCCGCGTGGACGTCCTCCGGAGCGCCGGCGGGATCCAGGGCATTGCCGAGAGCATCGCTCCGGGACTCGTCTTCCTGGTTGCCTTCACCGTGACCCGGGAACTGACGCTGTCCCTTGTGGCGGCCCTTGCCGCCGCAGCCGTCTTCACAGTGGTCCGGCTGGTCCAGCGCAAGCCCCTGACGCAGGCACTTGCCGGCGTGGTGGGCGTGGGTATCTCGGCCTGGCTGGCCAATACCACCGGCAAGGCAGAGGACTTCTACCTGCCCGGGTTCTTCACCAATGCCGGGTACATCCTGGCGATGGTCCTCTCCATCTTCCTCAAATGGCCGGTAGCGGGCCTGCTCTTCGGATTCATCCGGAACGAAGGCCTCGACTGGCGCAAGGACCCGGCACGGGTCAAGGCCTACCAGCTGGGCACCTGGATCATCGTTGCGGTCCTTGCGCTTCGGCTCGCGGTACAGGTTCCGCTCTACCTCATGGGGCCGGACGGACTTGCTGCCCTGGCAACCACCCGCCTCATCATGGGCGCGCCGCTGTACATCCTCGGTGTCTGGATCGCCTGGCTTGTCACGCGGCCCGCTCCGGCCGAGTCCGGGCCGGAACCCCAGCCGACGGACGGCCCGGCTGCGGCAAACTAGCCGTCGAACCCGTCGTCCTCCGGGCCCTGCTGCTCAAGGTGGCCCGCGTCGTCGGCGGGCCGGGGCTGCGGTTCCGAGGAGTCGGGGGAGAGCAGCGCGCGCAGTTCGTCCTCGGCGGCGATAGTCGTCACGAAGAACAGCTCGTCGCCGCCGTCGATCACGTCATCCCGGCTCGGCGTGATGGGCGCGTGGTCCCGAAGGATAGCCACCAGCGTGGAATCCTCGGGCCACTGGATCTGTCCCACGGTGCTGCCGATAACGTGCGAATCGTGCGGGACGGTGAACTCCACCAGGGAGGACACCCCGGTCTGGAGCGTCAGCAGCCGGACAAGGTCGCCGATCTCCACGGCTTCCTCCACCAGGGCTGTCATGAGCTGAGGGGTGTTGACGGCAACGTCCACGCCCCAGGAATCGTTGAACATCCAGTCATTCTTGGGGTTGTTGACGCGCCCCACGGTGCGTCCCACCCCGAACTCCGTCTTGGCCAGGAGCGAGACCACCAGGTTGACCTTGTCGTCACCGGTGGCAGACACCACCACGTCCGCGTCCTCAACCTTGGCTCCCTGGAGCGTGCTCAGCTCGCAGGCGTCGCCCACCAGCCAGTGCGCCCCCCGCAGGCCGCTCCGTCCGATCACTTCCGGCTTGAGGTCGATCAGGAGGATCTCATGCTTGTGCGCCAGCAATTCCCTGGCGATGGACGATCCGACGCTTCCCGCGCCAACGATCACGACTTTCACTGGGACTCCTTGGCAGGGGCTTTGGCCAGGATCTGGGCGACCTGTGAGCTGCGATCCACCGGGAGCATGGCGTGCACGGTGTCGCCGTCCTGGTACGCGGTGCCCGCAGCCGGCAGGATCCCCTCACCGAAGCGGGTCAGGTACGCCACCCGGATGTCGGCGGCCTTTTCGATGCTGCTGACCGGGTGCCCGATCCACCCGGCGTCGAGGTCAAGTTCGGCCAGCACCAGGCGGCCGGAGGGCTCCCGGAAATCACCGGCGAGGTGCTGTTCGGGCAGGATGCGCCGGAGCACCTGGTCGGCGCTCCAGCGGACCGCCGCCACAGTGGGAATGCCCAGGCGCTGGTAGATCTCGGCACGGCCGGGATCGTAGATCCGGGCGACGACGTGGGGGACGTGGAACGTTTCCCGCGCCACGCGGGTGGCGAGGATATTGGAGTTGTCACCGCTGGACACCGCCGCGAAGGCGTACGCTTCAGCGACCCCCGCCTGCTTCATGGTGTCCCGGTCGAAGCCAACACCGGTGACCTTGCGGCCTGTGAACCCCTGCCGGAGCCGGCGGAAGGCGCGGTCGTCCTGGTCGATGATGGCCACAGAATGCCCGGCGTCCTCCAGCGTGTGAGCCAGCGTCGCCCCCACCCGGCCACATCCCATGATCACGAAATGCGCCACGGTGTTTCTCCTCTGTAATCCTGTCAAGGTCCTGCTGCTAGAACTCTACCGCCAGCGTCCGGGCTGCAGCCGCCCGCCGCCCGTCATGACATAGTCGGGGAATCAGACTAGCTTTGTGGGGTGCTGACAATATTGAACGCCGCCAAGCGTGTGCTGGTGGGCCGGCCATTCCGAAATGACCGGCTGGCCCATACGCTGCTTCCCAAGCGGATCGCACTTCCCGTCTTCGCATCCGACGCCCTCTCATCCGTGGCGTACGCACCCGATGAGATCCTGCTCACCCTGGCGCTGGCGGGCGTCAGCGCAGTTGCGTTCTCACCCTGGGTGGGCCTGGCCGTCATGGTGGTCCTGCTCACCGTTGTGGCGTCCTACCGGCAAAACGTCCACGCCTACCCATCGGGCGGCGGCGACTACGAAATCGCCGGCGAAAACCTCGGCAAGTACGCCGGCCTCACCGTAGCCTCGGCGCTGCTGGTGGACTACGTCCTGACCGTCGCGGTGTCCATCTCCTCGGCCGCCACGTACCTCACCACCGCAGTCCCGTCGCTGCACGGCAACCAGGCGGCCATTGCCGCCGTCGGCGTTGCGATCCTCGCCCTGGTGAACCTGCGCGGCGTGAAAGAGGCAGGCACCATGTTTGCCATTCCCACTTACCTCTTCATGGCAGCCATCCTGGGCATGACGGCCGTGGGCATTTTCCAAGCCGCCACCGGACAGTTGGGGGAGGCGCCCTCCGCCGCGTTCACGATCGTCCCGGCCCCCGGGTTTGATGAGGGGCTGGTAGGGCTGGCCGGCGCCTTCCTGCTGCTGCGCGCTTTTTCGTCAGGAGCTGCGGCGCTGACGGGCGTCGAAGCCATCAGCAACGGCGTGCCCAACTTCCGCCCGCCGAAAAGCAAGAATGCGGCCACCACCCTGCTGCTGCTGGGCGTCATCGGCGCCACCATGCTGGCGGGCATCATGTACCTGGCCAACGCCACCAAGGTACACATCGTCCTCGACCCCGCAACGGAATTCCTCCTCAACGGCAACCCGCTCCCCGAGGGGTACATCCAGACGCCGGCCATCAGCCAGATTGCCCACACGATCTTCGGGCCGGGATCCATACCTTTCTATATCGTGGTGGCCGCAACCGGCGTCATCCTGGTCTTCGCGGCCAACACGGCCTTCAACGGCTTCCCCGTGCTCGGCTCCATCCTCGCCCAGGACGGATACCTTCCCCGGCAGCTGCGGACCAGGGGCGACAGGCTGGCCTTCAGCAACGGCGTCCTTGCCCTCGCCGCCGGTGCACTGGTGCTGATCCTGGCGTTCAACGCGGACGTCACCAAACTCATCCAGCTCTACATCGTGGGGGTCTTCATCTCCTTCACAGCCAGCCAGCTGGGAATGATCCGGCACTGGGGCCGGAAGCTCAAACTGGCCAGGGACAAAGCCGCCCGGCGCCGCATGGCCAAGTCACGCGTCATCAACAGCATCGGCTTCGGCATGACCGCCACGGTCCTTGTCATCGTGCTGGTAACCAAATTCGAGCAGGGCGCCTGGATTGCCCTGCTGGCCATGTTCATCCTGTTCCTGATTATGTGGAGCATCAAAGCCCACTACGACAACGTGGCCAGGGAACTGGCAGTGGATGAGGACGCCTCGCCGCGTGCCCTCCCCACCCGGGTGCACGCCGTGCTGCTGGTGTCCCACGTGCGCAAGCCCGTGCTGCGGGCCCTTGCCTATGCCAGGGCTTCCCGGCCCTCCCGGCTTGACGCCGTCACCGTGGACATCGATCCGGAGGAAACCGCGCAGACCGTGGCCGACTGGGACAAGCTGGAGATCCCCGTGCCGCTGACGGTACTGGCAAGCCCCTACCGCGAGACGGTCACGCCGATCATGGACTACGTCAAGCAGATGCGGCTTGACTCGCCCCGGGACCTGATCGTTGTGTACATCCCCGAATACGTGGTGGGCAAATGGTGGGAGCAGTTGGTCCACAACCAGACAGCCCTCCGCATCAAGACCCGGCTGCACTTTGAACCAGGCGTGATGGTGGCGAGCGTTCCCTGGCAGCTGAAATCATCCGAAGAAGCCAAGAACCTGCAGGACGTCCAATGATTGCGAAGGCCCCGTTGCACACGATTCACCAGCCACCCGCCGGAGCGACCGGCACGGAAGTAGTGCTCGACGTCGGCCCGGTGGCCCATGGCGGCCACTGCGTCGCAAGGCACGAGGGGCGGGTAATTTTCGTCCGGCACGGCATTCCCGGCGAGAAGGTGCGGGTACGGCTGACGGACGCCGAAGACAAGGCCAAGTTCTGGCGGGCGGACGTGGTTGAGGTTCTTGAAGCCTCCCCGGACCGCGTGGGCCACTTCTGGCATGCTGCCGATTCGCTGCGGGCGTGGGGCCACGGGCATCCGCCGGTGGGGGGAGCGGAGTTTGGCCACATGACGCTGGCCCGGCAGCGCAGCCTCAAGGCAGAAGTCCTGGCTGAACAGCTCACGCGCCTTGCCGGCGTCGAAGAGTTGCCGAATGGGGCCGTCCACAGCGTCGAAGCAGTGGGCGGACAGGACGACGGCGGGAACGGCCTCGGGTGGCGGACGCGCGCCAGTTTCTCGGTCACCCCCGGCGGGAAGCTCGGCATGCACGCGCACCGCTCCACGCACATCGTTCCCGTCCGGGAGATGCCCCTCGCCGTCCATGCCATCAACGCCCTTCGCCTTTGGGACCTCGACCTGCAGGGCATCGACCGGGTGGAAGTGGCGGCCCCGGCCAACGGCTCACGTCCGCTGGTGCTGCTGGCACCAGGTCAGGGAACCAAGCCCAAGCGGCTTAACGCCGTGGCTGCCCAACTGCCCGCCGAGGTGTCCGTAGCCACGTTCGATCCCGCTACCGACGCAGTGCACCAGTTGCGGGGCCGCACCTGGGTGCAGGAAACAGCAGCCGGCCATGACTACCGGGTGACCGGCGCCGGGTTCTGGCAGATCCACCGCGACGCGCCCGGGGCGCTTGTGGGGGGCGTCACAGATTTCCTCCAAAACGGCGGCTTCCTGCATCCCGGCGCGGTGGTGGCCGACCTCTATGCGGGCGCCGGACTGTTTACTGCCGTCCTGGCCGACGCCGTGGGGGAGACGGGGTCCGTCCTGTCAGTGGAGGGGGCACCCGGAACCAGCCGGGACGCCCGCAAAAACCTGCACGCAGCGCCGCAGGTGGAGATCGTCCAGGGCCGGGTGGAGCGGGTCCTCCGCCAGAAACCGCGCAACTTTGACGCCCTGGTCCTTGATCCTCCGCGGGCAGGCGCGGGGAAGTCCGTGGTTGGGCAGCTGGTTGAGGCGCAGCCCCGTGCCATTGCCTACGTGTCCTGCGATCCGGCGTCGTTCGCCCGGGACGTGGGGTACTTCCGCCAGGCCGGGTGGGACCTGTCAGGCCTACGGGCCTTCGACCTATATCCACACACCCACCACCTGGAGACCGTGGCGCTCTTGACGCCGCGCGCCTGAGGAACGGTCCATGATGCCACCGCTGTTTTCGACTACGATGGCCGTAGTAGTCCCACGTCGCGCTCCGTAATCACGGCCGGCCGTGTGCAATTTTCGGGCCCGGATCTAATTAGGGCTTCCTAACTAGCAGGCGGTCAACCGCGCGACAAAGATGAAACTGTTGCGAGAGGAGTCCTGCGATGAGCACTGTGGACAGCTTCGGTTCAAAAGGCAAACTTAATGTAGCCGGAACCGAATACGAAATTTTCCGGTTGAACTCCGTTGAAGGTGCAGAAAACCTTCCGTTCAGCCTCAAGGTATTGCTTGAAAACCTGTTGAGGACCGAGGACGGCGCGAACATCACTGCCGATCACGTCCGCGCCTTGGCAGGCTGGGATCCCAATGCCCAGCCCGATACAGAAATCCAGTTCACGCCTGCACGCGTGATCATGCAGGACTTCACCGGCGTTCCCTGCGTGGTGGACCTGGCGACGATGCGCGAAGCGGTCAAGGAACTGGGCGGCGACCCCAAGCGGGTCAACCCCCTGGCGCCTGCCGAGATGGTCATTGACCACTCGGTCCAGATCGATGCCTTCGGCAACTCCGGCGCACTGGAGCGCAACATGGAGATCGAATACCAGCGCAACGGGGAGCGTTACCAGTTCCTGCGCTGGGGCCAGACCGCGTTCGACGACTTCAAGGTTGTCCCGCCGGGAACCGGCATCGTGCACCAGGTCAACATCGAATACCTGGCCCGCACGGTCATGACCCGCGAAGTGGACGGCGCGCTCCGTGCGTACCCGGACACCTGCGTCGGTACCGACTCCCACACCACCATGGTTAACGGCATGGGTGTCCTCGGGTGGGGCGTCGGCGGCATCGAAGCCGAGGCTGCCATGCTGGGCCAGCCTGTTTCCATGCTGATCCCGCGTGTTGTGGGCTTCAAGCTGACCGGCTCCATCCCGGCCGGCGCCACCGCCACCGACGTGGTACTCACCATCACCGAGCAGCTCCGCAAGCACGGTGTTGTGGGCAAGTTCGTTGAGTTCTACGGCGAAGGCGTTGCCGCCGTGCCGCTGGCCAACCGCGCCACCATCGGCAACATGAGCCCGGAATTCGGTTCCACGGCTGCCATGTTCCCGATCGACGACGTCACCCTGGACTACCTGCGCCTCACCGGCCGTTCAGACCAGAACGTGGCACTCGTGGAGGCCTACGCCAAGGAACAGGGCCTCTGGCACGATCCTTCCCGCGAGATCAAGTTCTCCGAGTACCTGGAACTGGACCTGTCCACGGTTGTTCCGTCCATCGCAGGCCCCAAGCGCCCGCAGGACCGCATCGAACTGACCGAGGCCAAGGACGAATTCCGCCACGACCTGAAGAACTACGTCGCCCACGACGCCGACGCCGGCACCCTGGACGAGTCGCTCGAGGAGTCCTTCCCGGCCTCCGACGCGCCTTCCTTCACGGCGGGATCGACCCACATCTCCGACACCGACCGCGAACCCCCGAAGTACTCGGCAGGCCACGGCGGAGCGGGACGCATCTCCCAGCCGGTTCCGGTCAAGATGGCCGATGGACGCGAGTTCGAGCTGGACCACGGTGCGGTCACCATCGCATCCATCACGTCCTGCACCAACACGTCCAACCCGTCGGTCATGCTGGCCGCCGCGGTCCTGGCACGCAACGCCGTGGACAAGGGCCTGACGTCCAAGCCGTGGGTCAAGACCTCTGTTGCACCCGGCTCGAAGGTTGTCACCGACTACTACGAGAAGTCCGGCCTGACCCCCTACCTGGAGAAGCTCGGCTTCTACATCGTGGGCTATGGCTGCGCCACCTGCATCGGCAACTCCGGCCCTCTGGAAGCCGAGGTCTCCGAAGCGATCCAGGCCAACGACCTCGCCGTTGCGGCAGTCCTCTCGGGTAACCGCAACTTCGAAGGCCGCATTAACCCGGACGTCAAGATGAACTACCTTGCCTCCCCGCCGCTGGTCATCGCCTACGCCCTGGCCGGTTCCATGGACTTCGACTTCGAGACCGACGCCCTGGGCCAGGACAAGGACGGTAACGACGTCTTCCTGAAGGACATCTGGCCCAACCCGGTTGAGGTCCAGCAGGTCATCGATTCCTCGATCGACAAGGAAATGTTCGCCAAGGGCTACGAAGGCGTCTTCGAGGGTGACGACCGCTGGAAGGCACTCGACACCCCTGCCGGCGACACTTTCGCCTGGGATCCGAACTCCACCTACGTCCGTAAGCCCCCGTACTTCGAGGGCATGCAGGCCAAGCCGGAGCCGGTCAAGGACATCACGGGCGCCCGCGTGCTCCTGAAGCTGGGCGATTCGGTCACCACCGACCACATCTCCCCGGCCGGTTCGTTCAAGTCCGACACCCCTGCCGGCCAGTACCTCCTGGCCAACGGCGTGGAGCGCAAGGACTTCAACTCCTACGGATCCCGCCGCGGCAACCACGAGGTGATGATCCGCGGAACGTTCGCGAACATCCGCATCAAGAACCAGGTCCTGGACGGCGTCGAGGGCGGTTTCACCCGCGACTTCACCCAGGACGGCGGCCCGCAGGCCTACGTTTACGATGCCGCGCAGAACTACCAGGCAGCCGGCACCCCGCTGGTGGTCCTGGCCGGCAAGGAGTACGGTTCCGGGTCCTCCCGTGACTGGGCTGCCAAGGGTACCGCCCTGCTCGGCGTCAAGGCCGTCATCGCCGAGAGCTACGAGCGCATCCACCGCTCCAACCTCATCGGCATGGGCGTCCTGCCGCTGCAGTACCCGGCCGGCGAGTCCGCAGCCACCCTGGGCCTGTCCGGCACGGAGACGTTCTCGGTCGAGGGTGTCACCGCCCTGAACGAGGGCACCACGCCCAAGACCCTCAAGGTCACGGCAACTGCCGAGGACGGCAGCTCGACGACGTTCGACGCCGTCCTGCGCATCGACACCCCCGGTGAAGCGGACTACTACCGCAACGGCGGAATCCTGCAGTACGTCCTGCGCCAGATCTCCGCTAACTAGCGGTTCCTGACAGCAGGCACCACCTCCCGAAGCCCCGGCCGGTCACCGACCAGCCGGGGCTTCGGCTGTGCAGGTGAGCCTTGTCCCGCGGGCCAAGGCGTTAGAGTTAAACGGCACGTCTACCACCTGAAGGAGGGGTCAGTGGGAATCTTGGAGACCATCCGGAATCCGCAGGACCTGAACGAGTTGTCCGAAGACCAGCTGAAGCAGCTGGCTGCGGAGGTCAGGGACTTCCTGATCACGAACGTCTCCCAGACGGGCGGGCACCTCGGACCAAACCTTGGCGTGGTGGAACTGACCCTTGCCGTGCACCGCATCTTCGACTCGCCCCGCGACAGCATCGTCTTCGACACCGGCCACCAGTCATACGTCCACAAGCTGCTGACCGGGCGCCAGGACTTCAGCACGCTGCGCCAGGAAGGCGGAATCTCCGGCTACCCCTCCCGGGCCGAATCCGAGCACGACATCGTCGAGAGCTCGCACGCTTCATCCTCCCTGTCGTGGGCGGACGGCATCTCCCGCGCCCGCCAGCTCACCGGTGAAGGCGACCGGTACGTCGTCGCCGTGGTGGGGGACGGTGCGTTGACCGGAGGCATGGCCTGGGAAGCCATCAACAACATCGCCGCGGACAAGAAACGCCGCGTGGTGATAGTGGTCAATGACAACGGCAGGTCCTACGCCCCCACCGTCGGCGGCTTCGCGGACTACCTCGCGTCCCTGCGCCCCACGATTGACTCTTTCCGGACGGCACCGGCCTACGAAGTGGCGCTGGAGTGGTGGAAGAAGAAACTCCAAAACGGTGGACCGGCGGGCCAGTTCACCTACAAGAGCCTGCACGCCATGAAAAAGGGCATCAAGGACTGGTGGGCCCCGCAAGGCATGTTCGAGGACCTCGGCATGAAGTACATCGGCCCCGTGGACGGCCACAACCTCCAGGCCATGGAGCATGCCCTGTCCACGGCCAAGCACTACGGCGGGCCGGTCATTGTGCATGCGATGACCGAGAAGGGCCACGGCTACGCACCCGCCCGCGCCCACGAGGCGGACCAGTTCCATGCCGTCGGCATCATCGACCCCGAAACCGGCGAGCCCACAGGCGCCGCCGGCGCCCAGTCCTGGACCTCGGTCTTCGCCGACGAAATAGCGGCCATCGCGGATGAGCGGAAGGACGTCGTCGGCATCACCGGAGCCATGCTCATTCCGGTGGGCCTGCACAAATTCGCGGCCCGGCACCCTGACCGCGTGATCGACGTCGGAATTGCCGAACAGCACGCCCTCACCTCCGCCGCCGGCATGGCCTTCGGCGGCCTGCACCCGGTGGTTGCCGTCTACGCAACCTTCCTGAACCGGGCCTTCGACCAGCTCCTGATGGACGTGGCCCTGCACAAGGCCGGCGTCACCATCGTTCTGGACCGCGCAGGCGTCACCGGGCCGGACGGCGCCAGCCACCACGGCATGTGGGACATGTCCATGGTCCAGATCGTCCCCGGACTCCATCTCGCAGCACCCCGCGACGCCAGCAGGCTGCGCGAGGAGCTCCGCGAAGCCGTGGCAGTCGGCGACGCACCCACCGTGGTCCGCTTCTCAAAGGGATCCGTGGGGGCGGAAGTGGAAGCCCTTGAACGCCTCAGCGACGGCGTGGACGTGCTGGCCCGGCGGCCCAGCGGTTCCACAGAGAACGACGTCCTGATCGTCAGCGTGGGCGCCATGTCCGAACTGGCGCTGGACGTGTCCAACCGCCTCGGCGCGCAGGGCATCAGCACCACCGTGGTGGACCCGCGCTGGGTCCTGCCCGTCCCGCGTTCCATCATCGCGCTGGCATCGCACCACCGCCTGGTGATCTGTATCGAGGACGGTGTCCGCGCCGGCGGCGTCGGTTCGCGGATCCGCCAGGAAATGCGGGCGGCCGGCGTGGATACGGCCTTGAACGAGGTAGGCCTGCCGGTCGAATTCCTGGACCACGGCACCCGCGCCCAGATCCTGGACCGCGTCGGCCTGACCGCCCAGCAGATCACGCACGACGTCGTTGCGCAGGTCCTCGGCACAAAGGTCCCCTTTGCGCGTCCCCTGCCCGGCCAGCAGCACCCCACCACCGGCAGCCTTCCGATCCTGTGAGGGGAGAGGCTGAGCTGAAATACCCCGACGTCCTGGGGGAGCCCGCAGGGGAGAGCCACCCGGGAGCAACGCGGGTACCGGAGAACCTGCAGCCCGGCCAGCTGGTGGTGGCACGGAACCGTAAATGGGACGGCAAAGCCCACTGGGTGGTACCCGGGCGCTACCTCGGCGAGGACCGGCATGGCTGGTGGATTTTCCAGGGCACCAATGAGTTCTGTTCCCGCCCGGGCGCGGCGTTCTACACCAAATCGGACGCCGTGCTCCTGGTGCCGCGCGAAGGCGACTGGGTGGCCACTTTCTACGACGACGCCCATCCGGGCGGCATGCGGGTCTACATCGACCTTGCGGTGGCCCACGAGTGGAGCACCATCCGCCCCGCAGTCACCGAATTCCACGTCATCGACATGGACCTGGACATCGTCCACACGGCCGGCAGGGGCGTGTTCATCGACGATGAGGACGAATTCGCGGAACACCGCGTTGCCATGGATTACCCCGCAGTTCTGGTGGAATCCCTCCAGGCATCGGCGGACCAGCTTTACCAGGCCGTGAAGGCGCAGCACGCACCGTTCGACGGCACCGACGCCGAATGGTTTACCAAAGGACGGTCATGAGCGGAATTGTCAGGGTTTACAAGCGCGACGAAGAGGGCACCCTCCATTTCCGGGAGGCCTGGTACGACGAGGACTACGGTCAGTTCGTCATGAACTACGGCGCCGTGGGGCACCAGAGCAAAACCGAGGAAACGGACGTCGCCACACCCGAGGCGGCGGAGAGCCTCCTGGACGCCTTCGCAGCCCAGTGCGCCGAGGACGGCTACGCCGAAATTCCGGAGCAGGAACAGTCCTGGGTGGTGGCCCAGTTCGCGCTGAAGACCCGGGAAGGCACCGACAGGGACCGCTACCTGGAGGAAAAGGCCACCGACGCCCTCATCAGCCACCTGGCCTGGCGCGGGCTGGGGACGGTGGAACGCTCCGAATTCACGGACTACAAGCTCAACATCTTCTGCCTGTGCCCGGAGGTGAACAAGGCCGTCAATGCCGTCAAGGTCTGCATCCGCGGCGAGGACCTGGACTTCACCAAGCTGAGCATCGGTGCCGCCCCTTTCGCCGAGCCCACCAACTTCAAGCTCAAGCACTCCGCCAAGCCCGCTGCCGGCTTCAGTCTCTAGGAGCACAATGCCCACGTACCGCCGCCTCGGCAAGTCAGGCCTGACCGTGTCTACGGTCGGCCTGGGCTGCAACAATCTCGGCCGCGCCAATACCGCCACCGAATTCCAGGAGGCTACGGACGGCGTGGTGAACGCAGCGATCGACGCCGGGATCACCCTGTTCGACGTCGCCGACACGTACGGGCGGGAACCAGGGCTCAGCGAGGCGATGCTCGGGAAGGCGCTCGGCACCAGGCGGGGGGACATCGTCCTGGCCACGAAGTTCGGCATGGACATGAAGGGTGCCAGCGGCCCGGACTTTGGTGCCCGCGGCTCACGCCGCTACATCATCCAGGCTGTGGAGGCCTCGCTGCGGCGGCTGGGCACCGACTGGATCGACCTCTACCAGTTCCACACGCCGGACCCCTTGACCCCCATCGACGAGACCCTGTCCGCACTGGACACCCTCGTCAGCAGCGGCAAAGTCCGCTACATCGGGCACTCCAATCGTTCCGGCTGGCAGATCGCCCAGGCGGAGTACGTTGCGCGGGAACTGGGGTGCGCCCGCTTCATTTCCACGCAAAACCACTACAACCTCCTGGACCGGCGCGCCGAACTTGAGGTGACACCGGCAGCGGAGGAGTTCGGCCTGGGCGTCCTGCCCTACTTCCCGCTCGCCAACGGACTGCTGACCGGCAAGTACTCGCCAGGCCATGCCCCGGACGGATCGCGGCTCAGCCACACCCGCCAGCATCTGGTCCACGACGCCGACTGGGACCAACTGGGCAGGTTCAGCACTTTCGCGCGGGAACGCGGCCTGACCGAAATCCAGGTTGCGTTCTCGTGGCTGGCAGCCCAGCCCTCGGTTGGCAGCGTCATCGCCGGTGCCACCGGGCCGGAACAGGTCCGCCAGAACGCTGAATCAGCCGGCTGGGTGCCCCCGGAGAAAGACCTCGCGGAGCTGGACAGCATCTTCCCTGCCGCTCCCAGGGTTGCCCTGTTCTAGGACCGGGATGACCGCCTTCCTGCTGGACGTGGATACCGGCATCGACGATGCCCTGGCCCTGGCCTACCTTTCCGCCCTGCCCGATACGGAATTCGTCTCCGTCACCGCAACCCCTGGGAACGTGGATGCGGACCAGGTGGCGCGCAACACCCTGGCACTGCTCGAACTGTGCGGCAGGCCCGGAGTGGAAGTGGCCATTGGCGAACGCGAACCGCTGGCCATACCGCTGCTCACCACTCCCGAGACCCACGGACCCCAGGGAATTGGCTACGCGGTCCTGCCCCAGCCGGCCGGGGCCGTATCGGAGCGGAACGCCGTCGACCTCTGGGTTGAACACGCCCGCAACCGGCCCGGGGAGCTTACCGCCCTCATCACTGCGCCGCTGACCAACTTTGCGTTGGCCCTGCGGCAGGAACCGGAACTTCCCGAACTGCTCGCCAAGGTGGTGATCATGGGCGGCAGCTTCTACCACCAGGGCAACACCACGCCCACTGCGGAGTGGAACACCCACGTTGACCCGCACGCCGCCAAGGAAGTGTACGCCGCTTTCCGGGGCCGGGCACCGGAAAAACTTCCCATTGTCTGCTCCCTGGACACCACCGAGCGGATGGAAATGCACCCCCACCATGTGCGCCGGCTGGCGGAAGCGGCCGGTGCCCGCATCCCGGAACTGGTGCTGCCCGAACAACCGGAGGGACTGCGCAGCACCTCCGACAACACCCTCATCCGGCACCTGTCCGACGCCCTGCGGTTCTACTTCGAGTTCCACCGGCACTACGACCAGGGATACCTGGCCCACGTCCACGACTTCTTCGCCGCTGGCGTGGCAGCGGGCACCCTGGAGTTTGAGGCCCGTCCAGCCACGGTGGACGTCGAGACCGGGTCGCCGCTCCTGGCGGGCACCACGGTGGCAGACTTCCGCGGACTCTGGGGCGCACCGCCGAACGCCCGCGTGGTCTCCGCCAACGATCCCGCAGCGGCCTTCACCGAGCTGGTCTCAGCTGTCGGCGGCCTTGCCGCCCGGCTCGCCTAAGGACCGCTTTCGACGGCGGAACTACAGCGGGGCGTCCTCCGGCAGGTCGACGTCCAGTGCCAGGAGGGCATTTTCCACCACCTCGGTCAGCGCCGGGTGGATCCAGTACGGGCCACGGGCCAGCTCATGGACGGGCACCGACCCGGCCATGGCCTGGACCAGGGGCTGGAGGAGGATGGACGCTTCATGGCCCAGGATGTGGGCGCCCAGCAGCCTGCCCGAGGACCGTTCGGCCACAAGCTTCACCACCCCTTCCCCGTCCTCCATGGCCCAGCCGTAGGCGGTGCTGCCGTAGTCCTGGACCGCCGTCACCACGTCGGTTCCCGCGGCTGCCTGTGAACGGGCCTCTGCTTCGGTGAGGCCAACCGATGCCACCTGCGGGTTGGAGAAGACTGCGGAGGGCACGGCGGTGTAGTCGATTCGGCGCAACCGGTCCGGGTTCTCCAGGTTGTGCGCCACCACGCGGGCTTCCCGGTTGGCCACGTGCTTGAGCTGGTACGGGTTGGCGACGTCGCCCAGGGCGTACACGCCGTCCAGGGGCGTGCCGCCTGAAAGGATCCGCAGGTTGGCATCGTGGGCGAGGGTGCCGTCGTCGTCCACGTCGAACCCGGCGGCCTCCACGCCCAGCCGGTCCGTGTTGGGAACCCTGCCGGTGGCCATGAGCACAACATCCGCAGCGACGCGCAGGGGCCGGCCGTCGGCATCGGCGAAGTTCACCACAACGGTGCCGTTGCCGTTGTCCTGGATGGACTGGAGCGAGAAGCCCAGTTCCAGCCTCCAGCGGCTTGCTGCCGCCGCGGCGAACCGCCTGGAGATTTCGGCGTCGTGGCCGCGCAACAGGCGGCTCGTCCTGTTGACCTGGGTCACGCTGGAACCGAATCCGTGGAAAATCCCCGCGAACTCAGCAGCGATGTATCCGCCGCCAACCACCACAACCCTTTCCGGCAGCCCATCGATCCGCATCACGGTGTCCGAGGTGTGCACCTGCGGCAAGTCGATTCCCGGCACGTCGGGCAGGACGGCCCTGGACCCGGCGGCAACCACAACCTGCTCAGCAGTGATCTCCACACCGGATGCGGTCCGCAGCGCCCGCGGGCCGGTGAAGTGCGCATGGTCCTGATAGAGGTCAACATGGTCCAGCTCCGTTGCCCGGTAGTCCCGCCCGGCCGAGGAGATGGAATCGATCCGGCCAAAAATCCGGTCCCGGATGTCATTCCAGTGCACTTTGTCCAGGCTGAGGTCCACCCCGAGCCGGGCTGCCTCCTGGTGCGCCGCGGCCAGGCCGGCCGGATACACAAACATCTTGGTGGGAATGCACCCCACGTTAAGGCAGGTGCCGCCGAACACGCCGCCGTCGATGAGGGCCACCCGCTTGTTGTCCCAGTGCGGCGTGATCAGCGAGTTGCCGGAGCCGGATCCGATGATGGAAAGGTCATAGTGGGGCATGGCAGGTCTTTCCACGGGCAACGGCAGGCGGATTTTGCCTGTCCGGGCAGTCTAGGGCAGTCCGGGACCGGATGCCCCGGCAGCGGTGCGCCGCCAGTAGAATAATCGCGGACGGAACAGGCGCAGCAGCCTGCCGCCAGCTGCCGAGGTGACATACGCAGCGTTCCACCGGCCCGTACTCCCGGGCCCTCCCCGCGCACCCTGAAGGAACTCCATGTCGCCCTCCCTGACGCTGCCCGCCCCGGCACCGGCCGCCGCCCGAAAACGCCGCCTGCTGGAAATCCTCGGCGCAGCGGCCATCGCCGCCACCTACGTCTACCTTGTGCTCAACCAGCCGGCCGATATCACCGGCGGGCCCGGCAGCGCATCCGCCCTGATTGCCCTCTCCGGCTTCCTGGTGGGCGCCATCCTGCTGATCGTGGCCGTCCTCCCGACGTTGCCGGCCTGCACCGTGGTGCTGATCCCCGTGGCACTGGTGCTGAACATCGTCCTCGGTCAGTTCGTGGGCAGCACCCTGGTCCCGTTCTACCTCGACGCGATCGGCACGGTCCTCATCGCGGTACTGGCAGGACCGGCCGCAGGTGCCGCAACCGGAGCGCTCAGCAGCATCGTCTGGTCCTTCTTCAACCCCACGGTGCTGCCGTTCGCAGCCGGCGCCGCACTGATCGGCTGCCTGGCGGGACTCGCCGCGCGCCACGGAATGTTCCGCCGCTTCTACCTCGCCCCCGTTGCCGGTTTCGTCACCGGGATCATCGGCGGCGTGGTGTCCGCGCCGGTGGCGGCCTTCGTCTTCGGCGGCACGTCCGGCGTGGCCACCGGGGCCATCGTCAGCGCCTTCCGGTCCATGGGGGACACCCTGCTGGCCGCCATCACCAAGCAGGCGCTCATCTCCGATCCCATGGACAAGGCGATCGTCTTCACCGTGGTGGCCGTCCTGGCCTACGCGCTTCCCCGCCGCACGCGCCTGCAGTTCCCGTTTGTCCGCCGGCACCGCGTGCTGGCCGGCACGTCGCCCGAACAGGGCTCCTGACCGCCACCGCGCCCTCGAAAAGGCAGGGCTGCTGACCGGAAAAGAGGTCACCTGGTGAGCTCCCTCGCATTGAATGAAAAC